>NZ_LMER01000016.1:502-8895 GCF_001426435.1 Angustibacter sp. Root456
GCGGCAGCGCACTGAGGCGGTCGAAGACCTCCTCGAGGTCGGACAGCACGACGTCCAGCGCTGTCGCGCCGCCGCCGTCCGCCCGATTCGTCATGCGACAAACCTACGCACCACCACCGACAGCGAGCCTCTCCCACAAGAGGTCTGTGGACAAGGTGTCAACTTGTTGGAGCAACCACCAGGTGAGAGCCCTGTTCGACACTGACCGTCCGGGTCTAGCCTGCGCAGCGTTGGTGCGAGCCTCGCACGAGGCGGTCCAAGGAGGCAGGCATGGCGCACGGAGACATCACGCACATCGACATCCCGGTAAGTGACACCGAGCGCGCCGCGGCGTTCTACCGGTCGCTCTTCGGCTGGCAGATTGCCGAGGTTCCTGGCTACGAGGGCTACCCCATGTGGCGAGCGCCCAACCAGATCTCCGGCGGCGGGCTCGCGCCCCGGTCGGACGACTTCACGCAACCGCGCTCGTACGTCGAGGTCGATTCCATCGACGACGCGCTCGCCGCCGCGAAGGCGGCCGGTGGCAAGGTGCTGATGGAACGCCAGCAGATCAGCGAGACCAGCTGGTGGGCCGCGGTGGAGGACCCGGACGGCAACCGCATCGGGCTCTACGAGGGCACCACCGAAACCTGATCGGGCCCGGTGCGGCACGGTTAACCGGTGGCTGCGACTGGCACGGCTCACTAGCGTCGGGGTCATGCCCGAGCTCATCGCGCCGACCGTCCGTCTCCATGACTCGTGGCTGGAGTCGTTGCAGGAGTGGGGGTCCGGCGTTCACCAGGACGGCGCCGGTCTGCACAGCGACGACGACGTCGAGTCCGCCGAGGGCTTCGCGGCGTGGGTCGAGTGGCTGTGCCAGCAGAACGACCCGACGATCCCGCTGCCTGCGGGCCGCGTGCCGACCGACTACTGGTGGATCGTCGACGGCGAGACCTACCTCGGGGCGATCACCCTGCGGCACGAGCTCAACGACTTCCTGCTCGAGCAGGGCGGCCACATCGGGTACGGCGTGCGTCCGACTGCGCGCCGGCGCGGGCTCGCGACCTGGGCGCTGGGCGAGGTGCTCCAGCGCGCCCGGCAGGCCGGGCTCACGCGGGTGCTCATCACGTGCGACGGCGACAACGAGGCCTCCGCCCGCACCATCGAGCGGCACGGCGGCCGGCTCGAGGACGTGCGCGCCGTGGACGGCGACCGTGCTGTGCGCCGGTACTGGGTCGACCTCGTCTGACGGCGCTCGCCCGCGGGCCGTTCGGCCCTAGCGTCTTGCAGCCCACCGTGCGCACCGTGATCGTGGAGGTGCGTCATGGCGACCCTGCTCCCGCTGCTGGTGGTGGCCTTCGCAGTACTGGCCGCGGTCTCGATGGCGCGTCATCGCGAGCCGGCGAGGCGTGCGCTGGCCCTGCGCCGCGCGGGGTCCGGGTGGATGGTCGCGTTCGGCGTCCTCGGCGGGCTGTTCATCGGCGGTGAGACGTTCAGCGACCCGGGCGGCTTCGCGGCCGCCGGCATGGTGCTGGGCTGGCTGGTGCCGCTGATCGTGATGGCTGCACTGGCGTGGTGGCGGCCGCGCCTCGCCGAGCCGCTGCTCATGGTGCTCGTGGTGGTCGTGATCGCGTACTGCGTGTGGTCGGCGGTGGGATCGCACGGCGTCGGAGGCTTGCGTGACCAGCGGGCCCCGTACGCCGCGGTCGGCGTCTTCGTCGTCTCTGTCGCACTGGGGTTCCTGGGGCTGCACCGTCCACGGGCTGCTGGGCTGATGCTGCTGGCGACGTCGTTGCTGCCGGTGGTGGTGGAGGTCGTGGGGTCGGGTGCGCCGCTCAGGCACGCGTTCTCGGGCTCGCTCGGTGCGGCGTCGCTGCCGGGCCTCGTCACCGCCGGGCTCTTCCTGCTGGCGCATCACGAGTCGACACGGCGCCGAGTGACGACCCGCGGGCCGCTGCCCGCGCCGCCGCGCTGACCCGGTCGCGCGGCCTCCAGCAGCGGGCCATCGTCACGCACGGTGGCGATCACGGCGCGTGCGTCGGATCGGGTGGTGACCGTCGGGCGGCTCAGGTTCGAAGATCCACGGAACGAAGGGCATACCGGACCACCGACCCAGGAGCCCCTTCTCGTGCGCACCGTCAGCCATCACGTCACCAAGATCGCCCTAGCCCTCGCCGTCGTCGCCAGCTCGCTCGCCGTCACCGCATCTCCTGCAACGGCCGCAGCGGGCTCGGTGCCGTCGTTCGGCCGTTCCATCGAGGGCTTCGCGCCCTACCAGCCACAGCGGGCGTGCTCGCGCACCGCTACCAAGGGTGCCGTGCGCCTCTCGCGCTGGCTGCTCGCTCGCTACCGCGGCAGCTCGTCGTCAGGCATCATGCGGGCCTGCAGCGCCGGCGGGACGAGCGAGCACAAGGACGGCCGCGCCTTCGACTGGCACGTCGACTACCGCTCGAGTCGCGGCCGCGCGCAGGGCCTGGCGTTCCTCAAGCTCGCCCGGGCCACCGATCGCTATGGCAACCGCGACGCCGTTGCCCGGCGCATGGGCATCATGTACATCATCTGGAACGACCGGATCTACTCCGCGAGCCGTGGCTTCGCCCCCCGCGCGTACGTCCACCCCGCCTGTCGGGGCAAGGCGCTGTCGCGCTGCAGCTCGACCTTGCGTCACCGCGACCACATGCACATCTCCCTGGGCTGGGCCGGTGCTCGCGCCGTCACGTCGTTCTGGGACGGCACCGTGGCAGGCGTCGGCGCCGCGCCGCACGTGGCGACGGTCAAGCCGCGAGTCGCACCGAAGCCGAAGCCCAAGCCGAAACCGAAGACCAAGCCGGCGCCGAAGCCCATCTGGCCCCCGGTGCTCGACCAGCGCAAGTACCCGGTGGCGTCACTCAGCGTCTCGCCGCGGTCGTCGGCGGGCACCCGCACGTCCTTCTCGCTCAAGGCGGGTACGACCTACCGCCTGGTCGCGACCGGCTACTACCGGTTCGGTGCCGGCAGCCGGCTGGCCGACGCGGCCTGCTCCTGGCACCGTCTGGACGACGCCGGATGGGATCGGCAGGCGGAGGAGACGACAGCCACCAGCCGCCTCAAGCTCACCGTCAACGGTGCGACGGGGTGGTCGTCGCCGCGGGGCTCGTGCGACGAGCAGTCGCACGCCTACGTGTGGGACTACCGCCCCAGCACTACGGGCCCGGTGACGTTCCGGGTCGACGACGGCAACCGCTCGGACGACGCGGGAACCCTCGTCGTGCGGGTCCTGCGCGCCGGTGCCAGCACCGCGACGTACCGGACGACGCTGCCGAACCTCTCGGCTGAGCCGGCCGTCGAGCCGATGGAGCGCGTGGGGACCCGTCTGCGGGGCGCTGAGTCGCTGACCGTGACGCCTGCCGGCGCGCGAAGCACCACCTACCTCGCCGAGGGGCGGCGGTACCTGGTGCGCGTGTCAGGCACGTGGACCGCCGGGGACGGCGTGGAGGTCGACGCGGAGTGCAGCAAGACGCCCGCAGGTCAGTGGCTGCGACGCCGCTCAGCCGACCCGCTGCACCCGACGGCCGACTTCTACGACCTGTACCTCAACGGGCAGGACCTGCGGTGGGACCACGGCTGCTCGCCCACGCACGAGTACGGCTACGTGTACGAACCCGAGGCGGACGGCAACGCGCGGTTCGCGGTGTGGGACACCACCTACGGCGACGACACCGGCTCGATGAAGGTCGACCTCTACTCGCTCGGCCACCACGGCTGGTGAGGTCGAGGCGAGCCGTGAGCTAGAGGGCCAAGCCGCCGAAGGCGATGCCGACCCCGTACGTGACCACCATCGCCAACGCCCCACCGAGGACGTTGCGGCGGATGGCGCGGCCGCGGTCGGCGTCGCCGAGGCGCGCGCTCAGCCAGCCCGTGAGAGCCAGCGCGGCCACGACGGCGACGAAGGTGATGAGCACCCGCGTGCCGGTCGACGGCAGCAGGATCGCCACGAGGGGGAGCAGCGCGCCGACGGTGAAGGCGCTCGCGGAGGCGTACGCCGCGTGCCACGGGTTGGTGAGGTCGTCGGGGTCGATGCCCAGCTCGGCGTCGACGTGGGCGGCGAACGCGTCGTGCGCCGTCAGCTCCTCGGCGACCTGACGCGCGAGGTCGTCGCTGAGTCCCTTGCCGCGGTAGATCTGGGTGAGCTCCGCGAGCTCCTGCTCGGGCATCTCCTCGAGCTCGCGGCGCTCCTTCTCCAGCAGGGCCCGCTCGCTATCGCGCTGGGTGCTCACCGAGACGTACTCGCCGGCAGCCATCGACAGCGCTCCGGCCACCAGGCCGGCCACGCCCGCCGTGGCGATCGCGGCCCGGTCGGCGGTGGCACCGGCGACGCCGACGACGATGCCGGCGGTCGAGACGATGCCGTCGTTGGCCCCGAGGACTCCGGCCCGAAGCCAGTTCAGCCGGGCCCCGACCGAGCCCGAGTGCTCCTCGCCCCGGTGCGCCGTCGTCTCGTCCGCGGTCTCGCTCACGGATCAACCGTACGGGACGTCACGGTCGGGCGGCGCCGTCGCCCGCTAGCGCGGGAGTGGGTCCACGGGCCCTGTCTGCGATCGGAGGATTCTCCCAACGTGCGCCTTCCGCTCGAACCAACATGGGTGAGCGCAGCGAACGCGGCGACGATCCACCGCTACTGCGACTGAGCTGAGGGACCGTCTTCGACGTCCCGGCTCCGCCGCCGGCGGCGCCGGGACGTCATGCGCGTCGCAGCGTGGCCGGGGGTCCGACGTCCGCCGGTAGACTCTCGGGGTTCCCCACCCTCGATCGTCAGGACCTCAGCATGCCCACGCGCACCCGCGACGACATTCGTAACGTCGCGATCGTCGCCCACGTCGACCACGGCAAGACCACCCTCGTCGACGCCATGCTCTGGCAGTCCGGGGCCTTCGGGGAGCACCAGCACGTCGACGAGCGGGCGATGGACTCCGGTGACCTCGAGCGCGAGAAGGGCATCACGATCCTCGCGAAGAACACCGCCGTCCGATACACCGGCCCGTCGGCCGGGCCGCTCGGCCACCCCGACGGCGTCACGATCAACATCATCGACACGCCCGGACACGCCGACTTCGGCGGCGAGGTCGAGCGCGGGCTGTCGATGGTGGACGCCGTCTGCCTGCTCATCGACGCCTCCGAGGGGCCGCTGCCCCAGACCCGGTTCGTGCTGCGCAAGGCGCTCGAGGCCCGCCTGCCGGTGATCCTGGTCGTCAACAAGGTCGACCGGCCCGACGCCCGCATCGGCGAGGTCGTCGACGAGACCTACGAGCTCTTCCTCGACCTGGACGCCGCCGAGGACCAGATCGAGTTCCCCATCGTCTACGCCTCGGCCCGCGCCGGCCGCGCGTCGCTGGACCGCCCCGAGGACGGCGGCATGCCGGACTCCCCGGACCTCGAGCCGCTGTTCCGCACCATCCTCGAGCACGTGCCCGCGCCGTCCTACGACGACGAGCACCCGTTCCAGGCTCACGTCACCAACCTGGACGCCTCGCCGTTCCTCGGCCGCATCGCGCTCTGCCGCGTCCACCAGGGCACCGTGCGCAAGGGTCAGCAGGTCGTGTGGTGCCGACACGACGGCACGCAGACCCGCGTCAAGATCACCGAGCTGCTCATGACCGAGGCGCTCGAGCGCAAGCCCGCCGAGCAGGCCGGACCCGGCGACATCATCGCCATCGCGGGCATCCCCGACATCACCATCGGCGAGACGCTCGCGGACGTCGACGACCCGCGCCCGCTGCCGCTCATCACGGTCGACGAGCCCGCCATCTCGATGACCATCGGCACCAACACCTCCCCGCTGGCGGGCCGCGGTCCGACGAAGAACACCAAGGTGACGGCGCGGCTGGTCAAGGACCGGCTCGACCGAGAGCTGGTCGGCAACGTCTCGATGCGCGTCCTGCCCACTGAGCGCCCGGACACGTGGGAGGTGCAGGGCCGCGGCGAGCTCGCGCTGGCGATCCTCGTCGAGCAGATGCGACGCGAGGGCTTCGAGCTCACGGTCGGCAAGCCGCAGGTGGTCACGCGAGAGGTCGACGGCAAGGTCCACGAGCCGGTCGAGCGGCTCACCGTCGACGCGCCGGAGGAGTACCTCGGCGCGGTCACCCAGCTGCTCGCCGTCCGCAAGGGCCGCATGGAGCAGATGGTCAACCACGGCACCGGGTGGATCCGGATCGAGTTCCTGGTGCCCTCACGCGGTCTGATCGGCTTCCGCACCGAGTTCCTCACCGAGACCCGCGGCACGGGTATCGCGCACCAGGTCTTCGAGCGCTACGAGCCGTGGTTCGGCGAGCTTCGCACCCGCCCGTCGGGCTCCATGGTCTCCGACCGTGCCGGCGCCGCGACCCAGTACGCCATGGCCAACCTGCAGGAGCGCGGCACGCTGTTCATCGACCCGGGCACCGAGGTGTACGAGGGGATGGTCGTCGGCGAGAACTCCCGAGCCGACGACATGGACGTGAACATCACCAAGGAGAAGAAGATGACCAACGTCCGCTCCAACGCGGACGAGCTCGAGCGGCTGGTGCCGGCGCGCAAGCTCTCCCTGGAGCAGTCGCTGGAGTTCTGCCGCGACGAGGAGTGCGTCGAGGTCACACCGGACGCCGTCCGGATCCGCATGGTCATCCTCGACAAGGACGAGCGAGCCAAGGCCGCGGCGCGCGCGCGCCGGCCCTGAGCCGCCGAGGTGACGTCACCGGCGGGTGTCTGCCGGATCTCGTTCCGGTGACGGCCGGGCGCGCGGCGATACCGGCTCAGCGTCCCTAGGTCGCGGAGCGGTCACGATTGGGCAACGTCGCCCGTGGGGTGTTGCCCGACAAGTACCGGCCTGGCATAGAGTCCTCACGGTTTGAGCAGTCCTCCACCGAAAGGTTTCCTCCACCATGGCGCTTGCGTCGCAGTCTGCCGAGCAGGAGACGCACGTCACCGAAGGAGCGACAGGGGTCCAGGGTCGTTCGCCGGCCCAGATCGCCTGGGGCCGCCTCAAGCGCGACCGCGTCGGCATGATCAGCCTGTCCGTCGTCCTGCTGTACATCGTCGTCGCGCTGCTCGCTCCGGTGATCACTCGTCTGCTCGGCGTCGACACCAGCTACAACGAGACGCTCATCGGTGACGGCGGCATGCCGAAGGACACCTCGTTCTTCCACAGCGCCATCAGCTCTGAGCACCTGCTGGGGATCGAGCCGGTCACCGGCCGCGACATCCTCGCCGAGCTGCTCTACGGCAGCCGGATCTCGCTCCTGGTGTCGTTCGCGGGCACGCTGCTCACCGGCTTCATCGGCGTCACCATCGGCATCATCGCCGGTTACAGCGGTGGCCGCCTGGACTCGCTGCTCGGTCGGCTGATGGACCTCATCCTCAGCTTCCCGCAGCTCATCCTGCTGATCGCGCTGAGCCCGATCGTCGTCCAGCTGTTCGACAAGAAGCTGCACTGGGAGGGCAACACCGCCCGGATCGCCTTCCTCATCACGGTGTTCGGCATCTTCGGCTGGCCCTACCTCGCCCGGATCATCCGCGGCCAGGTGCTGAGCCTGCGCGAGCGCGAGTTCGTGGAGGCCGCGATCTCGATGGGGGCCTCGACGCGGCGCATCCTCTTCCGCGAGATGCTGCCGAACCTCTGGGTGCCCATCCTCGTGTACTCGTCGCTGCTGCTGCCGAGCTACATCGGCGCGGAGGCGGCGCTGTCCTTCCTCGGGGTCGGCGTGAGTGAGCCGACGCCGACCTGGGGCAACATGCTGTCCAACTCGGTGACGTTCTACCGCGTCGCCCCGCTGTACCTGTTCATCCCCGGTACGGCGCTGTTCATCCTGGTGCTCGCCTTCAACCTGCTGGGCGACTCCATCCGCGACGCCCTCGACCCCCGGGCCGGGCGCTCGTAACACCACGCAACACCACGCAACACCACGCAACACCATTCAGACGTCCCGGCCTCGGCCGGGAGCGGCTCACCGCTCGCGGCGGGCCGGACGGACCGAGCAAATGCCTCGGTTCATCGACCAGGAGGAGACAACATGGGCAAGGCCAAGATCGGTCTTCGCTACGTTGCCCTCGCCTCGGTCGGCGCCTTGGCGCTGGCTGCGTGCGGTGGCGGCGGCAGCAACAACAACGCGGGCGGCGGTGAGAACGACGGCGGTAAGGGCCAGAAGGGCGGCACCCTCACGATCCTGACCCAGGCCGAGCAGTTCAACCACCTCGACCCGCAGCGCAACTACACCGGTGAGGACCTCGCGTTCTCGAGCGCGTACTTCGCGCGGACGCTGACCGCCTACAAGATGAGCCCGGACGGCACCAAGGCCGGCGAGCTCGTGGGCGACCTGGCCACCGACACCGGCAAGCCGTCCGACGGCGGCAAGACCTGGGCCTTCACCCTGCGTGATGGCGCGAAGTGGGAGGACGGCTCG
>NZ_LMER01000016.1:8924-243331 GCF_001426435.1 Angustibacter sp. Root456
TCGTTCGACAAGGCCGTCGAGTGCTCGTCGGACGGCAAGACGATCACCTTCCACCTGAACCAGCCGGCCGGTGACTTCAACTACACCGTGACGCTGTCGTCCTTCGCCGCCGTGCCGAAGGCCAAGGACACCGGTGAGAAGTACGACACCTCCGTCGTGTCGGACGGCCCGTACAAGATCACCGAGTACACCAAGGGCCAGCAGCTCGTCCTCGAGCGCAACCCGAACTGGAGCGCCTCGACCGACTCCTACCGCCCGGCGTACCCCGACAAGATCGTCGTGAAGTTCTCGATCGAGTCCACCACGATCGACCAGCGCATGATGGCCGACGCGGGTGAGGACCAGACCGCGATCTCGCGCGACTCGCTCGACACCGCCTCGCTGACGACCGTCTTCAACGACCCGCGCTTCGAGTCGCGTCGCGTCAACGAGTTCGACCCCTACGTGCGCTACATCGCGATCAACACGCAGAAGGTGCCGAACGTCAAGCACCGCCAGGCGATCCTGGTCGCCGCTGACCGCGCGGCCCTGCGCACCATCGCCGGTGGCTCGTTCGCCGGTGACCTGGCCGACGGCGTCATCAAGCCCAACCTGCCCGCCGACTACGCGAAGTCGGGCATGTGGGACGGCATGTACGGCGGCAAGGTGCCCGACACGGGCAACCCGGACCTCGCCAAGCAGCTGATCCAGGAGTCCGGCGAGCCGATGCCGCCGCTCACCTACCAGTACGCGAAGACGCCGGACAACGACAAGTCCGCTGCCTCGCTGCAGGCGTCGCTGGCCAAGGCCGGCATCAAGCTCAAGCTGTCGCCGCTGCCCCCGGGTGAGTACTACTCGATCGTCCAGGACCCGACGAAGGAAGAGGCTCTCGCCTCTGCCGGCTGGGGCCCGGACTGGCTGAACGCCTCGACCGTCATCCCCGAGCTGTTCACCCCCACGGGTGGCTTCAACCTCTCGCGGGCCGACGACAAGGCGTTCAACGAGAAGGCCAAGGCCGCCAAGGGCGAGACCGACCGCGCCAAGCAGGGCGAGATGTGGAAGGAGCTGAACAAGGAGGCCATGCAGCAGGCGTGGGTCCTCCCGACGCGCTTCGGCCGCGAGCAGCGCCTCTCCGGTTCCAAGGTCGGCTCGGCCTCCGGTGACGGTGGCAAGGTCTACCTGTGGTCGCCCTACGGCTCCTGGAGCTACGGCGACCTGTACGTCAAGAAGTGACCTGCTGCTCGCTGAGCTAGCGAGCTGACAGTCCGCTTCACGTTCGACCGAGCTCGGGGGCGGGTGCACACCGCCCGCCCCCGAGCCCCGAACCGGGCCACGGTGCCCGGTTTCCCGCTGCCCAGAACCGGAGGCTCCCGTGGGGACCTACATCATCCGGCGTGTCGTCGCGATGATCCTGATGCTCGTCGCCCTGAGCGTCATCGTCTTCCTGCTCTTCCAGGCCCTGCCGGCCGACCCCGCGTCCCTGACGTGCGGCAAGTCGTGCAGCCCGCAGGTGATCGAGCAGAACCGCATCAGGCTCGGCTACGACAAGCCGCTGTACGTCCAGTACGGCCAGTTCGTGAAGGGCATCGTCGCTGGCCGCACCTACGGCTCCGGCACCCAGACGTTCGAGTGCAAGGCGCCCTCGCTGGGCTATTCGTTCAACCGCGGCGAGTGCGTTACGACGCTCATCAAGAACCGCCTCCCGGTCACGGCGGTAGAGTCGATCGGAGCGCTGGTGCTCTGGTTGATCAGCGGCGTGTCGATCGGCGTTCTCGCGGCCCTCAAGCGCGGCCGCTGGCCGGACCGCGTCGCCATGGGCGGCGCGCTGATCGGCTACTCGTTCCCCACGTTCTTCATCGGTCTGGTGCTGCAGTACTTCGTGTTCTTCAAGTTCCGCATCATGGACTACGCCAGCTACACGCCGTTCTCCGACGACCCGGTCGCCTACGTCAAGGCGTTCATCCTCCCGTGGATCACGCTGGCCCTGGTGTACGCCGCGTTCTACTCCCGGCTGACGCGCAACCAGATGCTCGAGACCCTCGGTGAGGACTACATCCGCACCGCGCGGGCCAAGGGACTGTCCGAGCGCCTGGTCATCGGCAAGCACGGCCTGCGCTCGGGCCTGACGCCGATCGTGACGGCCGCCGGCCTCGACCTGGCTACCCTGCTCGGCGGTGTGGTCATCACCGAGCAGATCTTCGCGCTGCCGGGTCTCGGCTCACTGGCCCTCAACTCGGTCACGCAGTCCGACCTGCCGCTCATCATGGGTACTGTGCTGCTTGCCGCCACGTTCATCATCGTCGCCAACCTGATCGTCGACCTGCTCTACGCGGTCATCGACCCCAGAGTGAGGCTGGTATGAGCCCGTTCCTCGAGGTCGACGACCTCCACGTCTCCTTCAAGACCGAGGACGGCGTCGTGCGCGCGGTCGACGGCGTCTCCTTCGACGTCGACAAGGGCCGCACGCTCGCCATCGTCGGTGAGTCCGGCTCCGGCAAGAGCGTCACGAGCGCCGCCGTGATGGGGCTGCACAACCCCCGGCGCACGGACATCACCGGCTCGATCCGGCTCGACGGCGAGGAGATCGTCGGCGCCAGCGCGTCACGCCTGCGCGAGCTGCGCGGCAAGCGCATGGCGATGATCTTCCAGGACCCGCTCAGCTCGCTGCACCCCTTCTACACGATCGGTAGCCAGCTGGTCGAAGCCGTGCAGGTGCACCAAGACCTCAACAAGTCCGACGCTCAGAAGCGCGCCATCGAGCTGCTCCACAAGGTCAACATCCCGAACGCCGAGCGGCGGGCGGGGGAGTACCCGCACCAGCTCTCGGGCGGTATGCGCCAGCGCGTCATGATCGCGATGGCCCTGATCAACGACCCCGACCTGCTCATCGCCGACGAGCCCACGACGGCGCTCGACGTGACGGTGCAGGCGCAGATCATGGACCTGCTGCGGACGCTGCAGGACGAGTTCGGCACCGCGATCATCCTGATCACCCACGACCTCGGCGTGGTCGCCGAGACCGCTGACGACGTCGCGGTCATGTACGGCGCCCGGGTCGTCGAGCGCGGGTCGGTGCGCGACATCTTCTACCGCCCGAAGATGCCGTACACCTGGGGCCTGCTCAGCTCGCTGCCCCGACTCGACCAGCAGGCGGGCGCACGGCTCGAGCCGATCCCCGGCCAGCCGCCGTCGCTCATCAACCTGCCTCAGGGGTGCGTGTTCCGGCCGCGCTGCGAGTACCACCAGTTCGTGCCCGACAACCTGTGCGACACCGTGCGGCCCGCGCTGGACGAGGTGGCCGACGGCCACTCGGCGCGCTGCCACCTGTCGCCGTCCGAGAAGGACCGCCTCGCGGCCGAGCGGTTGAAGTTGCTGTCCGTGGGCACCACCGAGAAGGAGGGCGCGTGAGCGACCCCATCCTGAAGGTCACCGATCTTCAGAAGTACTTCCCGATCCGCCAGGGCCTGCTCAAGCGCCACGTCGGTGACGTCAAGGCCGTCGACGGCGTCACGCTCACCGTCGGCGAGCGCGAGACGGTGGGACTCGTCGGTGAGAGCGGCTGCGGCAAGTCCACGGCCGGCCGCACCATGCTCAAGCTGCTGCAGCCCACGGGCGGCAAGATCGAGTTCAACGGGCGCGACGTCACGCACCTGTCGCGCAAGGAGATGGTCCCGCTGCGTCGTGAGATGCAGATGATCTTCCAGGACCCGTACAACTCCTTGAACCCGCGGCACACGGTCGGCACGATCATCGGCGCGCCCTACCAGGTGCAGGGTGTGACGCCCCAGGGCGGCGTGAAGGCCGCGGTGCAGGACATCATGGAGCGGGTGGGGCTCAACCCGGAGCACTACAACCGCTACCCGAACGAGTTCTCGGGCGGCCAGCGTCAGCGCATCGGCATCGCGCGGGCTGTGACGCTGCGGCCGAAGCTGATCATCGCCGACGAGCCGGTGTCGGCTCTCGACGTCTCGATCCAGGCGCAGGTCGTCAACCTGCTCGAGGACATCCAGGACGAGTTCGGCCTGTCGTACGTCGTCATCGCCCACGACCTGTCGGTCGTGCGCCACATCTCCGACCGCGTCGCGGTGATGTACCTCGGTCACCTCGTGGAGTTCGCGTCGGCCGACGACCTCTACGGTCGCCCGCTGCACCCGTACACCAACGCCCTGATGTCCGCGGTGCCGGTGCCCGACCCCGACACCGAGAGCACGCGCGACCGGATCATCCTGCAGGGCGACCTGCCCTCGCCGAGCGACCCGCCGTCGGGCTGCGTGTTCCGCACCCGGTGCTGGAAGGCGCAGGACCGCTGCACCACCGAGGTGCCTCTGCTGCGCGAGCTGACGCCCGGCCACACGGTGGCCTGCCACTTCCCGGAGCACGACGCGAAGCCGGCCACCGCCATGGAGTCGGAGTCCGTCGCAGGGTGAGCTACGCGTTCGACGGCGAGCCGGCGCTCGGGCACCTGCCCGGACGCCGGCTCGTCCTCGTTCACGCTCATCCGGACGACGAGACGCTGACCACCGGCATCACCATGGCCCAGGCTGTCGCCGAGGGCGTCGAGGTGACGCTGGTGACGTGCACGCTGGGCGAGCAGGGGGAGGTGATCCCTCGCGAGCTCAAGCACCTCGAGGGACGCGACGACGCCGCCCTGGCCCACCACCGGGCGGCGGAGCTCGCCGCCGCCATGCGGGCGATCGGCGTCCGTGATCACCGCGTGCTCGGCGGGGGTCGCTGGCGCGACTCGGGCATGGAGTGGCTCGAGCCCGGGATCGCTGGCGGCCTCGACGCCGCCCACGCCCAGGCCGCGCACCCCGCAGCCTTCGCGCGCGCCGACCTCGATGAGGCCGCCGGCTTGCTGGCCGACGTCCTGCGCGACGTGCGCCCGCAGGTGGTGGTGACGTACGACCCGCAGGGTGGGTACGGCCATCCCGACCACGTCATGGCGCACCGGGTGACCATGCGGGCCGTCGAGCTGGCCGAGCGCGACGCCGCGCGGCCGGGGTGGATGGTGCCGGCGGTGCACTGGGTGCAGGTGGCGCAGTCGTGGGCCGATGCCGAGCGCCGAGCGGTGCTCGCCGCCGCCGCGGACGGCCGGCTGCCTGAGGGCATGACGGCGTCGGGCGCCAGCGACCCGTTCCCGCCGGCCGTCGTCCCTGACGACCTGCTCGACGTCGTCGTCGAGGCGCCGCAGCACCTCGACGCCGTCGTGGCTGCGCTGCGCAGCCACGTCACGCAGGTGCGGGTGGAGCCGCCGTGGTTCGCGTTGTCGAACGACGTCGCCCGCCGGCTCACCGGCCGCGAGGGCTTCCGCCGGGTGCGTGGGCCGCGAGCCGCCACGCGCGGGCGGGTGGCCGATGACCTGTTCGCCGGCCTCGACATCGGCGCACCGCGCGACTGAGTCCGTGGTGCCCGGGCGGCCGCGTCACCACGGACGCAGCGTCACCGATCGCGCCACTCCGTCACGCTGCGTGCGTGTCGCAGCCCCGAGCGGGTGACCCGGCACGCGGCGAGGCCGCGGATGCGCGAAGGTGAGTACCCCGGTGGCGCAGCACGGTGCGCCCGCGATGAAGGGACTCGTCGTGGCTGACAGCTCGAACCTGCTCGCCCAGGTCGCAGGCAGCACGCCGCTGCGCGGTGCCGACGTGTCCCGCACGCGCGAGCGCACCCGCCAAAAGCGCCTGCTGCGCGTTGCTGCGGTGCTCGGCGCTGTCGCGGTGTGGCTGTGGTGGCGGCTGCTCGCGGGCGACCCCGTGGGCTGGCCCCGGCTGCCGGCGGTCGACCCGCTGTACCTCATGAGCGGCGCGTTCTTCCTGGTGCTCATCTTCGCCGTGCTGGCCTCGACCTTCGTCACCGGCCGCTCGCCCCACACGGTCATCCGCCCCGAGCAGCTCGACGTCGGGCTCGACGACGTCGTGGGTATCGACGTCGTCAAGGCCGAGGTGGTGCGCACGCTCAACCTGTTCCTCGCCCACCGCACCTTCGCCACGCAGATGGGCGGGCGCCCGCGCCGCGGGGTGCTGTTCGAAGGTGCCCCCGGCACGGGCAAGACGCACACGGCCAAGGCCCTGGCCAAGGAGGCAGGTGTCCCGTTCCTGATGGCGAGCGCGACGTCCTTCCAGTCGAGCCTGCAGGGCGCGTCGCAGCGACAGATCCGCAGCTTCTTCAAGGCGCTGCGCAAGGCCTCGCGTCAGTACGGCGGCGCCATCGGCTTCATCGACGAGTTCGACGCCATCGCGTTGCGCCGCCCGGGCACCAGCGGGGCCGCTATGACGACCGCGCCCTCGCTGCGTGGCGAGGTCGTGGGCTGCGGGGGACTCACCGGCCTGCCGTTCAGCGCTCCCACGGCCACACCAGCCGCGGTGACCCACGCGTTCCAGGGGCCGGGCGACAGCCAGATGACGGTGAACGAGCTGCTCGTGCAGATGCAGTCGTTCGACCAGCCCACTGCGGGGCAGAAGCTGCGTGGGCGGCTCACCGACCTGGCCAACCTCGCGCTGCCGAGCCACCGCCAGCTGAAGGGTCCGGGCCTGCCCTGGGCGAACATCCTCCTGCTGGCCTCGACCAACACCGCCGACCGGCTCGACCCGGCGCTGCTGCGCCCCGGCCGGTTCGACCAGCGCCTGAGCTTCGACCTGCCGGGCAAGTCCGGCCGGCGCCAGATCATCGACCACTACCTCGCGCGCAAGGCCCACGCCGGCGAGCTGGACGGCCAGGAGCGCCGCGACGCCCTGGCCGCGATCACCCAGGGGTACAGCCCGGCGATGCTCGAGGGTCTGCTCGACGAAGCCCTCGTGCGGGCGCTGGAGGCCGGCCGCACGGCGATGACGTGGGCCGACCTCGAGCACGCTCGCATGATCACCGAGA
Source organism: Angustibacter sp. Root456 (assembly GCF_001426435.1). NCBI lineage: Bacteria > Bacillati > Actinomycetota > Actinomycetes > Kineosporiales > Kineosporiaceae > Angustibacter > Angustibacter sp. Root456. The sequence continues at coordinate 15,768 of NZ_LMER01000016.1, forward strand.
TCGGCCTGGCCCAGCCGGTGGGCTACACCGCGCACGAGGAGCGGCTCATCGCCACGCACGAGGCGGGCCACGCCACCATCGCCTGGCTCGTCGCGCCGCAGCGACGCCTGGAGGTGCTCACCATCGTCAAGCGCCGCGACGCCCTCGGCCTGCTGGCGCACGGTGACACCGAGGACGTCTACACGCGCTCGCGCGCCGAGCTGCGCGCGCTGATCCAGGTGGCGATGGGCGGCCAGGTGGCCGAGGAGATCTTCTTCGGCGACGTCTCCACCGGCCCCGGAGGCGACCTGGTCTACGCCACCAACGTGGCGGCCCAGATGGTCGGTGCCGCCGGGATGGTCGACACGCTCGTCTCCTACGCCGCCGTGCAGGGCTCTTCGCTCACCGACTCCGGTCTGGTGGGGCGCGTGCTCGGCGACTCCGAGGGACGCCGCATGGTCGAGGACCTGCTGCAGCAGCAGAAGCGCCTGGTGCGCGAGCTCATGAGCAGCAACCGCCACCTCGTCGAGGCGCTGCGCGACGCGCTGCTGGAGCGCCACGAGCTCATCGGGCCGCAGATCACCGAGGTGCTCAGCACCGCGCAGGCTCGCCACGCCGCAGGCGGTGCCCCGGCGGTGTCGCTCGCGGACGCACCCGGCGACGGCGTCGTCATCGACCTCACCGGGCAGCAGCCGCGCGTACGCTGACCGCGTGGGTCAGCGCAGGCGGGCGGTCGGGCACGTCGCGACCACCGTGTTGACGCTCGCCGTCGCGGCGCTGCTGGCGGTGGTCGCGCACCAGGCGACGTGGACCGAGCGCCGCTGGCCGGTGGGCGTCGCCGTGGCGGTGGGACTCACCGCGGCCGTGGCCCTGCTGCTGCGGGCGTGGGGGGTCGGGCCCGTCGCCCGCGCTGCCGGGCTGCTGACCTGGCTGGTCGTCACCTTCGCCGCCGCCCTGCGACGGCCGGAGGGTGACGTGCTGGTGCCCGCCAACGCCCGCGGGTACGCGTTCCTGGTGGTCGGGTTCGCCGTCCTGGCTGCCGGGCTGACCGCGCCGGGTGGGCGCGGCCGGCGGGCGCGCGGTTAGGGTCGGAGCGTGAGCACACCCAGCGCGCCGTCGCCCCAGCCGGCTCTGAGCGACCCCTCGGACGTCTCGCGGTTCCGCCGCGCCATGGCTCGCTTCGCCACCGGCGTCACGGTGACCACCACCGTGGTCGACGGCATCGACCACGCCATGACGGCCAGCGCCTTCACGTCGGTCTCGCTCGACCCGCTGCTCGTGCTCATCTGCGTCGAGCAGGACGCGCGCTTCCACGACGCCGTCCTCGAGGCGGGGGTCTGGGGCGTCAGCGTGCTCGACGACACCGCGCGGGTCACCTCGCAGTGGCTCGCGACCCGAGGCCGCCCGCTGCACGGTCAGCTCGACCGCGTGGCTCACCACCGCGGAGCGACCGGCGTCGCGCTGCTCGACCAGTCGCTCTCGACGCTCGAGTGCCGTACGACGGCGGTGCACCCGGGCGGTGACCACTCCATCGTCGTCGGCGAGGTGCTGGCGATCGAGCTGCCGGACGACCCCCGAGCCCCGCTGCTGTACCACCGCGGCAGCTACACCCACCTCGGATAGGGCCCCCACCATGGCGATCGACGAGCGTGAGGTGGACGACGCTCCCGCCGAGCGCCGGCTCCCGACGGCGGTGTCGGCGGGCCTGGCGCTGGCGGTGCTGCTGGTGCTGACCTACCTCGCCACCGCGGCCTGGGCCGGCACGCGCACGGCCCGCGGCACGACCGTCGCCGGAGTCGACGTCGGCGGCCTCGACCGCACCACCACCCAGCAGCGGCTGAGCCGCGCGTTCAGCGAACGAGCCGCGCGGCCGCTCACCGTGACGGCCGGGCAGGGCTCGGCGCAGGTGGTGCCCGACGACGCCGGCCTCGGTGTCGACGCCCGGGCCACCGCCGCCCGGCTCGTGGGCTTCTCGCTCAGGCCGACGCGACTGTGGGAGCACCTGACCGGTGCCGGGCCGGCTGAGCCGGTGACCACGCGCGACGACGCGGCGCTCGCGGCGGCGACGCAGGCGCTGGCTGAGCGCCTCGACCAGGAGGGCGTCGACGGCGCCATCCGGTTCGCGGCTGGGGGCGCCCAGCTCGTGACGGGCGCGGAGGGCCGCCGCCTCGACCGCGCCGCTGCCGCTGACGTCCTGGCGCGTCACTGGGTCGACGGTGGCCCGGTGCGGCTGCCCGCCCGGCTCGACGAGCCTGCGGTGGCACCGGGTGAGCTGCGGCGAGCGTTCGAGGATTTCGCGAAGCCGGCGACGTCCGGGCCGCTCAGCGTCGTCGTCGGCGAGCGGTCGGTGCGCGTCCCGGTGGCCGTCTTCGCGCCGACGCTGTCGCTCGCAGCGAAGAGCGGCCGGCTCGAGGCCGCCGTCGACGGGGCTGCGCTGCGCAAGGCCTTGCTGGACCTCGACCCTCGGCTGGAGTCGGCCCCCCGCGACGCCACGATCGACGTCGAGAACGGGCGGGTGGTGACGACCGCCAGCCGGGCCGGCGTCCGGATCGACCCCCAACGGCTCGCGGCCGACGTGCTGCCCGCGCTCACCGCGCCGAGCCGGTCGGCCACCGTCACGGCGAAGGTGCAGCAGCCCGAGGTCACGAGCGCGGACCTCAAGGCCCTCGGGATCGTCGAGCAGGTCTCGACGTTCACCACGGCCTTCCCGGTGAACCCGCCGCGGACGGCGAACATCCGGCTCGCGGCGCAGACCCTCGACGGCATCATCGTGAAGCCGGGCGAGACCTTCAGCCTCAACGCCGCGCTCGGCCAGCGCACCAAGGAGAAGGGCTACCAGCAGGCCCCGGTGATCAACGGCGGGCGGCTCACCCGAGACTACGGCGGCGGCATCTCGCAGGTGTCGACGACGCTGTTCAACGCGGTGTTCTTCGCCGGCCTCGACACGGTGACCCACAAGCCGCACTCGTTCTACATCTCGCGCTACCCCGAGGGTCGCGAGGCCACGATCTCGTGGCCGAACGTCGACCAGAAGTTCCGCAACGACTCCGGCCACGGCATCCTCATCAAGACGCGCGTGACCGACAGCGCGGTGACGGTGTCGTTCTACGGCACCAAGGTCTGGGACATCGCAGCCACCAAGGGCCCGCGCACGAACGTCAAGCAGCCCAAGACGATCCGCGACACGGACGGCGAGTGCGTCGCTCAGTCGCCGAGCGTCGGCTTCGACGTCACGGTCACGCGCGTGTTCAAGCGCGACGGTCGCGACGTGCGCACGGAGCGGTTCTTCACCCGCTACATCCCCGAGGACCACGTCGTCTGCGGCTGAGGGCGCACGCGGTAGTGGTAGCCGTGGTGCTCGGCGAAGCCGACCGCGCGGTACAGGCTGCGCGCGGCCGCGTTGTGCTCGGCGACCTGCAGGTAGGCCGAGCGGTCACCTCGGGCCAGCCCCCACTCGGCGATCGCACCGAGCACCAGCCGAGCGAGCCCACGGCGGCGGTAGGGCTCGACGACCTCCATCGCCGTGATGCCGGTCCAGCCCCGCGACGAGGCGGCGCGGCCGACGGCGACCGTGCCGTCGTCATCGCGCAGCGACACGAAGGCCTGGGCGGGCGCCGACAGCAGCAGCCGCCGTGCGACCTCGGGCAGCGGCTGGCCGCGGTAGCGGTACACGGCCAGCCAGGCGTCGTCCGGTGCGTCGTCGACGGTGAGGCGCAGGCCGGGCGGGACGCCGGGCGAACCGGGCTGCAGCACCGCGCGGGCGACGTCGCGCACGGCGGCGGTGAGCACCAGGGTGGGGGTGTCGAGGGCGTAGCCGCGCTCGCGCAGCACCGCGTCGAGCGTGGTGTCGCGGGCGCGCTGGCCAGCCTCGTCGGCGGCCAGCACCGGGGCGTCCAGCGGCCAGGGCACGCAGAAGCGCGTGCCCAGACCGCGGTCGGCGTACCAGCGCTCGGCGGCGTCGACCGCGGCGTCGAGCGGTATCCCGGGATCGCCCAGCGGCAGCACCGAGTTGGCGCGCCCGGTGAACCCCTCGGCCGCCCGTAGCCGCCACCCCTGGCCGCGCACGCCCAGCCACTCGAGCTCGACCGGACGCCAGCCGTCGGCCGCGACGTCCTCCAGGCCCTCCCAGCCGATCGCGCGGTGGGGCGCGCCGCGGCGCACGGGCGGTGGCGGCACCGGTTTGCCGGCGACGACCTGGCCCAGCGGCACCGACACCTCACCGTGCCGGGTGAGCACGCGGGCCACGCCGTCGCCGTCGCGGTCCCACGACAGCAGCTCCCCGAGGACGTCGGCGAAGCGGCCCTGGCCCAGCCCGCGGCGGATCACGACGCGCTGGCCCACCTGGTCGGGCCCGATGCGGGGGCCGAGTCGTGCCGACACGAGTACCCTCCCAGTGCACGTGAGTCGGTGGTGTCCGCGATACTAGGCGCAGACCTGGTCGCGCCACCGCGCCAGCGAACCCAGGCGGCAGAGCGCCGTCCGCACGAGGAGGACCGCACGTGACGTACGTCATCGCCCAGCCCTGCGTCGACGTCAAGGACAAGGCCTGCATCGAGGAGTGTCCTGTCGACTGCATCTACGAGGGCGAGCGGTCGCTGTACATCCACCCCGACGAGTGCGTCGACTGCGGTGCGTGCGAGCCGGTGTGCCCGGTGGAAGCCATCTACTACGAGGACGACGTCCCCGAGCAGTGGAAGGACTACTACACCGCCAACGTCGAGTTCTTCGACGACCTCGGCTCGCCCGGCGGTGCGGCCAAGCTGGGCCTGATCCCGAAGGACCACCCCATCGTGTCGGCGCTGCCCCCGCAGGCGACGCCCGAGGGGTGAGGCTCCCCGACTTCCCCTGGGACTCCCTGGCGGGCGCAGCGGCGCTGGCCAGGGAGCACCCTGGCGGCATCGTCGACCTGTCGGTGGGCACGCCCGTCGACCCGACGCCCGACGTCGTCCAGCAGGCGCTGCGCGAGGCCTCCGACGCGCCGGGCTACCCGCAGACGTGGGGGACGCCCGACCTGCGTGAGGCCGTCGCCGCCTGGTACGCCCGGCGACGCGGCGTGCCCGACCTCGACCCAGACGGCGTCCTGCCGACCATCGGCTCCAAGGAGCTCGTCGCCTGGCTGCCGACGCTGCTCGAGCTGGGCGCCGGCGACGTCGTCGCGCACCCGCGGGTCGCCTACCCCACCTACGACGTGGGTGCGCGCATCGCCGGTGCGACACCGCTGCCGGCTGACGGCACGGCCCAGCTCGGGCCGGCACGCGTGTCGCTGCTGTGGCTCAACACACCGTCCAACCCCACGGGTCGGGTGCTCGGCACGCCGCACCTGGCCAAGGTCGTGGCGTGGGCCCGCGCGCGCGGCGTCGTCGTGGCGAGCGACGAGTGCTACGCCGAGCTCGGCTGGGAGGGCGAGTGGGCCGACCAGCCGGTGCCGAGCATCCTCGACCCCGAGGTCTGCGGCGGCTCGCACGAAGGTCTGCTCAGCGTCTACTCGCTGTCGAAGCAGTCGAACCTCGCGGGCTACCGCGCGGCGTTCGTCGCCGGCGACCCCGCCTTGGTGCAGCGTCTGCTGGCGGTGCGCAAGCACGCCGGGATGATCGTGCCGTGGCCGGTGCAGCGGGCCATGAAGGCCGCGCTCGACGACGACGCGCACGTGGCCGAGCAGAAGGAGCGCTACCGGCGGCGGCGCGACGTCCTGGCGCCCGCGCTGCGCGAGGCCGGCTTCGTCATCGACCACTCCGAGGCCGGTCTGTACCTCTGGGCCACCGCGGACGAGCCGGCGCTGACCAGCGTCGACCGGCTGGCCCGGGCGGGCATCCTGGTGGCTCCTGGCACGTTCTACGGCCCGGGTGGCGCACGTCACGTCCGGGTGGCGCTCACGGCATCCGACGAGCGGATCGCCGCTGCGGCACAACGACTTTCCGGTGGCGACGCCTCGACGTCGAGATAGCGCTGCGAGCCGCCGTCGGGGGTGGTCGCCGCACCCTGGATTGGTGGACCCCCGCTACCCCCCGGTAGCGTCCAGGAGGAATTGTGCGGTGCGGCAGGGACGAAGGAGCGAACACGACATGGCTGACGACGCGACTCTCAAGCACGCCGGTGGCGAGCTGACCTTCCCTGGGGAGGCGGCGACGGACGGCGAGGACGCGTACAACATCTCCCAGCTGCTGAAGCAGACCGGCCACGTCACCCTCGACCCCGGCTTCGTCAACACCGCAGCCTGCCGGTCGGCCATCACGTACATCGACGGCGACCAGGGGATCCTGCGCTACCGCGGTTACCCGATCGAGCAGCTGGCCGAGAAGTCCACCTTCCTCGAGACCACCTACCTGCTCATCTACGGCGAGCTGCCCACCACCGCCGAGCTGGAGGAGTTCGACCAGCGCATCCGCCGGCACACGCTGTTGCACGAGGAGCTCAAGCGCTTCTTCGAGGGCTTCCCGCGTGACGCACACCCCATGCCGGTGCTGTCGTCGGCCGTCTCGGCGCTGTCGACCTTCTACCAGGACAGCCTCAACCCCTTCGACCCCGAGCACGTCGAGATCTCGACGGTGCGGCTGCTGGCGAAGCTGCCGACGATCGCGGCGTACGCGTACAAGAAGAGCGTCGGGCAGCCGATGCTCTACCCCGACAACAACCTCGGGCTCGTCGACAACTTCCTGCGCATGACGTTCGGCTTCCCGGCCGAGCCCTACGAGGTCGACCCGGTGCTGAGCCGGGCGCTCGACCAGCTGTTCATCCTGCACGCCGACCACGAGCAGAACTGCTCGACGTCGACGGTGCGGCTGGTGGGCTCGAGTCAGGCCAACCTCTTCGCCTCGGTTTCCGCGGGCATCAACGCGCTCTTCGGCCCCCTGCACGGTGGTGCCAACCAGGCCGTCCTCGAGATGCTCGAGGGCATCCGCGACAGCGACGACGACGTCGACGGCTTCATGACGAAGGTGAAGAACAAGGAGGCGGGCGTCCGTCTCATGGGGTTCGGCCACCGCGTCTACAAGAACTACGACCCGCGCGCCGCGATCATCAAGAAGACGGCCGACCAGGTGCTGCAGCAGCTCGCCGGGGGCGACGAGCTGCTCGAGATCGCCCTGCGGCTGGAGGAGATCGCGCTCAAGGACGACTACTTCGTCGAGCGCAAGCTCTACCCGAACGTCGACTTCTACACCGGCCTGATCTACAAGGCGATGGGCTTCCCGACGCGGATGTTCACGGTGCTCTTCGCCCTGGGCCGCCTGCCCGGCTGGATCGCGCAGTGGCGCGAGATGATCAGCGACCCCGAGACGAAGATCGGCCGCCCGCGCCAGCTGTACGTCGGCGAGACCGAGCGCGCCTACCGGCCCGTCGACGCTCGCTGAGGCCGCCATGACCGCACCCTCCGGAGCCCAGCACGAGATCGTCCACGGTGACCTGCGCGCGGTGGTGGTCGAGGTCGGTGGAGGCCTGCGAGGCTTCTGGGACGGCGACCGCGAGGTGCTGCAGTTCTACCCGCTCGACGCGATGTGCGACGGCGCCCACGGCCAGCCGCTCGTGCCCTGGCCGAACCGGCTGGCGGACGGCGAGTACGCGTTCGACGGCTCGACGTACCAGTGCGCGCTCACCGAGCCCGACAAGCACAACGCGATCCACGGCTTCGGGCTCTGGCGCAGCTGGCACGCGGTGCAGCGCGAGGCCTCGGCCGTGACGATGGAGCTGCGCATCAAGCCGATGCAGGGCTATCCGTTCGACCTCGCCGTACGCGTCGAGTACCGCCTCGGTGACGGCGGCCTGCAGGTGACGACGACCGCCCAGAACCTCGGCTCGGCCCGCTGCCCGGTCGGCATCGGCCAGCACCCCTACCTCTCGCCCGGCTCCGACGTGCGGGTCGACGAGTGCGAGCTGCGCGTCGACGGTGTCACGCGCGTGCTGACCGACGACGAGCGCCAGCTGCCTACCGGCACCGAGCCGGTCGAGGGCACCGACTACGACTTCCGGTCTCCTCGGCGCCTCGGTGGCCTCGAGGTCGACTACGCCTTCGAGGACCTCACGCGCGACGCCGACGGCCGGGCGTGGGCGCAGCTCACCGGGCCCGACGGGCGCACGGCCGGGTTGTGGGTCGACGAGGCGTACTCGCTGCTCGAGATCTTCACCGGTGACACGCTCTCGCCGCAGCGTCGTCGCACCGGCGTCGGCGTCGAGCCCATGACATGCCCGCCCAACGCCTTCGCCACCGGCGACCGCGTCATCGCCCTCGAGCCGGGCGCCTCGACGTCCGCCACCTGGGGCGCCACCCTCCTCTGATGCGCCCCCGGCGCCCTGCGGCAAAATCCCAAGAACTTGTACGCCTGAACCCCTTCAGACGTACAAGTTCCCAAGAATTTGCCAGCTGGGGGGAGAGGTCAGGGGCGGGGGAGGTCGGCGTCGGTGAACAGGACGACGACGCCTCGGCCGCCCTCCGGTGACGCGCGCCAGCCGTCGTCGGGCCTGCGGTGGTCCCAGACGCGCCCGTCGACGTAGACCCGCGTGACGCCGAAGCGCTCGGCCGACCCCACCGACCACTGGGCCAGCGACCACGCCAGCGTCGGGTCGGTGACCGCGAGCCGCACGCCGGTCACGCCGGCGATCCGGCTGACGCGCACCGGGGCCTGCTCGTGCGGCAGGGCCTGCTCGTAGCGCTTCAGTCCGGTCGCGCCGCCGGGACGAAAGCCGTCACCGAGGCGGCAGGTCAGCGCGGCGGTCGAGTGGCCGGTGAGCGCGGACGCGAGCACCCGCCCCTCCGGCTCGTGGTCGGCGTAGGCCTCGGGGTAGGCGCTGCGCTGCACCTTCTGGGCCACCTTCGTGATCTCCATCGACTGGTAGCCGTGCACCTTCACGAGGGCGTCGTAGAAGGCGTTGGTGGCGTGGACGGGATCGCGCACCTGGGCCGGCGTGCCCCAGCCCTGGGAGGGGCGCTGCTGGAACAGGCCGAGGGAGTCGCGGTCGCCGTAGTCGACGTTGATGAACTTCGACTCCTGGCGCGCCGTGGCCAGCGCGATGGTCGCCGCCCGGGCCGGCAGGTGCCGTTTGACGGCGATGCCCGCGATCGTGGCCGCGTTGGCCATCTGCTCGGGCGAGACCTGGAACGTCGACCCCGCCGCGGTGGCCTGGCACGCGGCCGGCTGGAACGGGCGGGTCGCGGACTTCCAGCCGAGCACCACGACCAGCGCGACACCCACGGTGGCCAGGGCGAGCACCGAGTTCAGCACCAGCCGGCCGCGGTGCGACAACCTCACGAGCGGCACCTAGTTGGCGTGCAGCACGGCGTTGAGCTCGACCGTGGTGCCCGGGCGGGCCACCATCTCGACCCGACCCGTGGTGGAGTTGCGCCGCAGCAGCATGTTCGAGGTGCCCGACAGCTCGCGTGCCTTGACGACCGTGCCGGCGTGCTCGCCGTCGACGACGGTGACCTTCGTGCCCGCGGTGACGTACAGGCCCGCCTCGACCACGCAGTCGTCACCGAGGCTGATGCCGATGCCGGAGTTGGCGCCCAGCAGGCAGCGCTCGCCCACCGACACGACGTCCTTGCCACCACCCGAGAGCGTGCCGATGATCGACGCGCCACCCCCGACGTCCGTGCCGTCGCCGACGACGACGCCGGCCACGATGCGCCCCTCGACCATCGAGGTGCCGAGCGTGCCGGCGTTGAAGTTCACGAAGCCCTCGTGCATCACCGTCGTGCCGCTGGCCAGGTGGGCGCCGAGGCGCACGCGGTCGGCGTCGGCGATGCGCACCCCGGAGGGGACGACGTAGTCGACCATGCGCGGGAACTTGTCGATGCCGTACACGGTGACGCGACCGTGAGTGGCCATGAGGCGCATCCGCGTCGCCTCGAAGCCCTCGACGGCGCAGGGCCCGGCCGACGTCCACACGACGTTGGTGAGCACCCCGAACAGGCCGTCGAGGTTGAGGCCGTGAGGCTGCACCAGCCGGTGCGAGAGCAGGTGCAGACGCAGGTAGGCGTCAGCGGGGTCGGCCGGTGCGGCGTCGAGGTCGATCTCGGTGCGCACGACGTGCAGCCGCACGCCGCGGGCAGGGTCCTGGCCCTCGAGCGCGGCCAGCTCGGCCGGCACGTCGTGCGGCGAGGCGGGCTGTGGCGCCGCGCCCAGCGCCGGCGTGGGGTACCAGACGTCGAGGACGGTGCCGTCGTCGGTGGAGGTGGCCAGTCCGTGGGCCCAGGCGGCTCGCGTGTCGGTCATGGGCTCCAGGGTAGTTGGGTGGGCTGGGTGGTCCGGTCGTGGCTAGGGTCGGTGCCCATGAGCGCGCCCCTCATCGACCTGTCCGCCGACTCCCTCGACGTCGTCGAGCTGACCCGCGCGCTGTGCGACATCGAGTCGGTCAGCGGACACGAGGGGCCGATCGCCGATGCCGTCGAGGCGGCCCTGCGCGGGCTCGGCCACCTCGAGGTGCTGCGCGACGGTGACGCCGTCATCGCGCGGACCCAGCTCGGCCGGGCCGAACGCGTCCTGCTCGCCGGTCACCTCGACACCGTGCCGCTCGCGTCGACGCCGAACCTGCCGGTGCGCGTCGAGGGTGAGCGCCTCATCGGGCGCGGCACCGTCGACATGAAGGGCGGCGTCGCCGTCCAGCTCGCGCTCGCGGCCACCGTGCGCGAGCCCAACCGCGACGTCACGTTCGTGTTCTACGACGGCGAGGAGGTCGAGTCGGCGCGCAACGGCCTCGGCCGCATCGCGCGGACGTCACCCGAGCTGCTGGCCGCCGACTTCGCGGTGCTGCTCGAGCCGACGTCGGCAGGGATCGAGGGTGGCTGCAACGGCACCATCCGGGTCGAGGTGACGGCCACCGGCAAGGCCGCCCACTCGGCGCGGGCCTGGATGGGGCACAACGCGATCCACGAGGCGGCCGTGCTGCTGGGGCGGCTCACGGCCTACGAGCCGCAGGAGGTCGAGGTCGACGGTCTGGTCTACCGCGAGAGCCTGGGCGCGGTGCGCATCGAGGGCGGCGTGGCGGGCAACGTGATCCCCGACCGCTGCGTCGTCACGGTGAACTACCGCTTCGCGCCGAGCAAGGACGTCGCGGTCGCCGAGAAGCACCTGCGTGAGCTGTTCACCGGCTACGAGGTCGTCGTCACGGACGCGGCCGGCGGGGCGCGGCCCGGACTCGACCGCCCGATGGCGCGCGCGTTCGTGGAGGCCATCGGTGCCGAGCCGCTGCCGAAGTACGGCTGGACCGACGTCGCGCGCTTCAGCGAGCTCGACGTGCCCGCCGTGAACTACGGCCCCGGCGACCCCCTGAAGGCGCACGCCGATGACGAGTTCGTGAACGGCGAGGAGGTGCGCCGGTGCCTGCAGGCGCTCACCGCCTGGCTGGCATAGCGTTCGGGGCATGACGAGCGAGCAGCGGTCGTACCGCCAGGGCCCGGTGACCCTGCGCGGGCACCTCGTACCCGGAAGCACCACCGACCAGCACCTGCTCGACACGCGCGGCTCGACCAGCTGGGTGCACGAGGACCCGTGGCGGGTCATGCGCATCCAGAGCGAGTTCGTCGAGGGCTTCGGCGCTCTCGCCGAGCTCGGTCGGGCGGTGAGCGTGTTCGGGTCGGCGCGCGTGGTGCCCGGCACTCCGACGTACGAGCTGGGCGTCGAGGTGGGGCGGCGCCTGGCCGAGGCCGGCTACGCCGTGATCACGGGCGGAGGCCCGGGCACGATGGAGGCGGCCAACCGCGGCGCGGCCGAAGCCGGCGGCGTGTCGGTGGGCCTCGGCATCGAGCTGCCCTTCGAGCAGGGCCTGAACGAGTTCGTCGACCTCGGCATCAACTTCCGGTACTTCTTCGCGCGCAAGACGATGTTCGTGAAGTACGCCGAGGGGTTCGTGGTGCTGCCGGGCGGCTTCGGCACGTGCGACGAGCTGTTCGAGGCGCTCACGCTCGTGCAGACCCGCAAGGTCACGAGCTTCCCGATCGTGCTGCTCGGCACGAGCTACTGGGGCGGGCTCATCGACTGGATGCGCCAGGCGGCTCTCGACCACGGCACGGTGAACGAGCGCGACATCGACCTGCTCACCGTGACCGACGACGTCGAGTACGCCGTGCAGGTGATCGTCGAGGCCAACGACGGCTTGGGGGAGACGAGCGGCGTCGAACCGGTGGACACCGCCGGCAGCGCGGGGTGACCATGAGCCATGACGGTCTCGCCGCTGCCGCACCGCGGCACGGTGCTGCTCGGGCGCGACGCCGCGGGCCGGGCGCTGCGGGTCAGCTCGCACCCTGAGGCCGGTCGCGTCGTGCTGTCGATCTGGCAGGACACCACGTGCGTCGCGACGGTGCGGCTGGCGAGCGAGGACGTGCCCGAGCTCGTGCGCGCGCTCAGTGCCGCCCTCGTGCCCGCGGCGGGCCAGGCGGCAGCGGCAGGCTGACGACGACGACCTCGATGTCGCTCGTCCCGCCCGTCGGTAGCGCGTGACACCATGACCGCGTGACCCTGCTCCAGATCCTCATCGTGCTCGCCGTCGTGGCGGGCGTCGGCGCGGTGGCGGCCGGCGTCGTCCGCGGAGGGCTGCCGGACGCCGAGTCCAGCGTGCCCGAGGCGCCGCTGCCGGACGGGCCGGTCACGGTCGACGACGTGTCGGCCGTGCGGTTCTCGGTGGGCCTGCGGGGCTACCGCATGAACGAGGTCGACGCGGTGCTCGACCGCCTCAGCAACGCGCTGGCCGAGCGCGACGCCGAGATCGAGCGGCTGCGGAACGCCTGATGACGCGGGTGCGGGTCGATCGCGACGTCGCCGCGTCGGCGCACCAGGTGTGGGCGCTGCTCACCGACTGGCCCTCGCACGGCCGCTGGGTGCCGCTCACGCGCGTGCGCACGACGTCGGCGCGGCCGGACGGTGTGGGAGCGTCGTTCGTGGGCCGCACGGCGGTGGGCCCCCTGGGTTTCGACGACCCCATGACCGTGACCCTCTGGCAGCCGCCGACGGCTGTCGAGCCCGGCCGCTGCACCGTCCGCAAGAGCGGGCGGGTCGTGCTGGGTGAGGCCGGCTTCGTGGTCGAGCCCGTGGGTGCCACGCGGTGCCGGTTGACGTGGGTGGAGGACATCGAGGTGGCAGGTGTGCGCCGCTTGCCGTTCGCGGGCGCGGTGACCCGCTGGGCGGGCGCCCGGGCGTTCGGGGCAATGCTGCGCAAGGTGGCGCGCGAGGCCGAGCGCGCATGACGTCGCTGGTCGTCGGCGACGACGGCCTCGCGCGCTGCGCCTGGGCCGGCAGCACCCCCGACTACACCGCCTACCACGACGCCGAGTGGGGGCAGCAGGTGCGCGGCGAGCGCGCGCTGTTCGAGCGCATCACGTTGGAGGCGTTCCAGTCCGGCCTCTCGTGGCTGACCATCCTGCGCAAGCGTGAGGCGTTCCGCACGGCCTTCGCCGGCTTCGACGCCGACGTCGTCGCCCGCTTCGACGACGACGACGTCGCCCGACTGATGGCCGACGCGGCGATCGTGCGCAACCACGCGAAGATCCGCGCTGCCGTCACGAACGCACGCGCCGTCGTCGACCTGCGCGCCGACGGTGGGCTCGACGCTCTCGTGTGGGCGTACCAGCCGGCCCGCCGGCCACGTCGCCTGCCGGCGCTGAGCGACGTCCCGGCCGTCACGCCGGAGTCGACCGCGCTGTCCAAAGCGTTGAAGCGCAAGGGTTTCGTGTTCGTCGGGCCCACCACCGCCTACGCCGCCATGCAGGCCTGCGGACTGGTCGACGACCACGTCGAGGGTTGCCACGTGACCGCTGCATGAGCGTCACGACCCGTCCGTCCAGCCGTCCGCTCGCCCGCGTGCGCGGCCTGCCGGACGTCGCGAAGCTCCTCGCCGTGTACGTCGCCACGCGCGTGTGGGGCGCGGTGTTCATCGCGCGTGCCGCCACCGAGCAGGCACCGAGCATCTGGACGGGGCCGCACTCGAACTACTTCGACATGGCCCAGCTCTGGGACGCGCAGTGGTACAAGATCATCGCCGAGAGCGGCTACCCCGACGGCCTGCCCGTCGACCAGCTGGGCAACGTCCAGCAGAACCCCTGGGCGTTCTTCCCCGGCTTCCCGTACACCGTCAAGGCCGTCATGGCCGTCACCGGCCTGCCGTTCTCGCCCGCCGCGGTCGCGCTCAACCTGGTGCTGGGCGCGTGCGCCGTCTACGTCGTGATGAAGGTGCTGCAGCGCGTCGCCGGTCGTCGGGTCGGTCTGTGGGGTGCGGTGCTCCTCTGCGCCTTCCCCGCGGCCCCGGTGCTGCAGATCGGCTACAGCGAGAGCCTGGCCCTGCTGCTGCTCGCGCTGGCCACCTGGTGGCTGCTCGAGCGGCGCTACGGCTGGTCGGCGCTCGCCGTCCTGGCGCTGGCGCTCACGCGACCCATCGTCGCGCCGTTCGCCGTGGTCGTGCTCGTGCACCTCGTGGTGCGGTGGCGCGCCCGCGCCCGCGCCCGCGGCCGCGAGCCGTTCCCGGCCGGGCAGGCGCTGCAGGTGGTCGGGCTCGGGCTGCTGAGCGCGGCGTCGAGCCTGCTGTGGCCCGCGCTGGTCGGCCTGGCCGTAGGCTCGGCCGACGCCTACGAGCGCACCCAGGCGGCGTGGCGCAGCGGGGGCGTCGTCCAGCCGTTCCACCAGGCGCTCGGCATCGCCCGGCTGCTGTGGGGCGACCGCGGCCCGTGGTACCTCGCGCTCGGCGCCGTGGTGCTCGTGGCCGTCGTGCTCTCGCCGTGGGGACGCCGGGTAGGCCCCGAGCTGCAGGCCTGGACCCTCGCCTACCCCGCCTACCTGCTGGCGGTCACCGAGCCGTGGACCAGCACCTTCCGGTACCTGCTGATGCTGTTCCCGCTGTGGGCGATCGTGGCCGCCGCGCTGCGCTCACGGTGGCTGCTGGCCGCGCTCGCCCTCGTCGGCCTGTGGTGGCAGGTGCACTGGATCGACGACCTGCTGCTCTTCCACCCGCCCACCGACTTCCCGCCGTGAGGCTCAGCGGCCCAGGAAGGTCGGCGGCTGCTTGGCCACGAACGCCTCGACCGCGCGCTGGTGGTCGCCGCTGGCGCCCGTGAGGTCCATCAGCTGCGCCTCGTGCTCCAGCGACTCGGCGAGGTCGTGGGTCGCCGAGAAGACGACGGCCCGGCGGATCGAGGCGTAGGCCAGCGTCGGCCCGGCGGCCAGCTGCTGGGCCAGCTCGGCCGCCGCGGCCGGCAGCTCGTCGTCCGGCACGACGCGGGTGGCCAGGCCCAGCTCGAGGGCCTCCTGCGCGCGCACGGTGCGCGGGAACAGCAGGAGGTCCTTGGCCTTGGCGACGCCGACGAGGCGCGGCAGCCACCACGACGACCCGGAGTCGCACGACAGCGCGATGGCGCTGAACGCGAGGTTGAAGCCGCCGCTCTCGGCCACGAGCCGCACGTCGGCGGCGAACGCGAACGACGCCCCGGCGCCCGCCGCGACGCCGTTCACCGCGGCGATCACGGGCTTGGGCATGGTCGCGATGAGCGTCGCGATGGGGTTGTAGTGCTCGCGCACGGTGGAGCCGAGGGCGAACGACGACGCGTCGTCGCCGGAGCCGGCGGCGCGCAGGTCGGCCACGTGCTCGCGCAGGTCCTGACCGGCGCTGAAGGCGCGGCCGGTGCCGGTGAGGACGACGGCGCGCACCTCGGGGTCGTCGGCGACGCTCTGCAGCGCCCCCAGCAGCGCCACCTTGGTGGCGCGGTCGAGGGAGTTCATCGCCTCGGGCCGCAGCAGGCGGATCGTGGCCACCGCACCGTCGCGGACGGTCTCGACGGGAGCAGCGGGGGGCTGCTGCTCGGCAGGCTGGCTGGTGGCGTCGCTCACGGTCACGGTCCTCGTCGTCGGGGGTCGTCGGGTGGTCCGGCGTGCATGATCACGGCGGGTGGAGTGATCACGATTTCCACCCACGGCGATCACGCGGGATACTAGGCCCTGGCTACTCGCCGTGACCGCTCACCACCCTGGCGGTCAGCGGCGTCCGCGAACAGCGAAAGGGGTCGGCGAATGGCCGCCATGAAGCCCAGGACTGGGGACGGTCCGCTCGAGGTGACCAAGGAAGGTCGCGACATCGTCATGCGCATGCCGCTTGACGGCGGCGGCCGGCTGGTGGTCGAGATGACCCCCGACGAGGCCAACGCGCTCGGTGACGCGCTCAAGGGTGCGACCGCCTGAGCCGACGGGTTCACGCCCTCCGACCGGGCCCCTCCCCTCGCGGGGAGGGGCCCGGTCGTGCGTCCAGGGGAAGGTCATAGGGTCGGAGGCGTCCCAGCACCGGCCCGCAGCGGGCCGACCCGGGCGACGAAGCATGAAGCTGAAGCATCAGATCGAGGCGTGAAACCGAGGCGTGAAGGAGGCGTGGTGCGCGCTCCCCGCATCAGAGCGGCTGGCGGCAAGCTGGCCGACGTCGTGCGTGACGGCGGTGGGCCGGTCGACGTCCTGGCTCTGCCCGTGGGCAGCGGGGACGACGGTCCGCAGGCCACGGTCGGCGTCGTCGAGGTCGCGCACCTGCTGGGCGTCGACCTGGAGGCCACCTTCACGCGCGAGCGCTTCCGTGGCGCGGAGGCGGAGGTCGTGCGCGTGCCGTGGGCGCCGGGTCCGACGTCCCCGAACGTCGAGCGGGTGGTGCTCGTCGGCGTGGGACGCGGCGAGGCGTCGTCGGTGCGCCTCGCGGCCGCGGCGCTCGCGCGTCAGCACCGCGGGCTCGACCGGATGGTCACCACGCTCGGGTCGGCGGGCAGCGCGCAGGCCCGCGCCATGGTCGAGGGGTTCGTGCTGGGCTCGTACACACCGCCGCGCTCAGGGGTGTCCGAGGGCCCGCGTCCGCCGCTGCGCCGCGTCGACGTCGTGGGCCGGGTGGCCACCGCAGACCTCGAGCAGGCGCTCGTCGTGGCCGAGGCGGCCGTGCTGGCCCGCGACCTCGCCCAGACGCCGTCGTCCACCAAGGGCCCGGCGTGGGTGGCCGGCAGGGCGCGTCGGGTCGCCGCCGAGGTGGGGCTCACCTGCACCGTGCGCGACCACAAGCAGCTGCGCGACCAGGGCTTCGGTGGCCTGCTGGCCGTCGGAGGGGCTGCCCAGCGGCCACCGCGGCTCGTCGAGCTCGGCTACACGCCGGCCGAGACCACCGCCCGCACGCCGCACGTGGTGCTCGTGGGCAAGGGGATCACCTTCGACACCGGAGGCATCTCGCTCAAGCCGCGCGAGTCGATGATCTCGATGAAGACCGACATGACCGGCGCGGGTGTGGTGCTCGCCGTTCTCAAGGCATGCGCGCAGCTCGGGGTGCGGGCCCGCGTCACCGGCCTGCTGCCGCTGGCCGAGAACGCGATCGGCGCGGGGTCGTACCGGCCCGGCGACGTCGTCCGGCACTACGGCGGCACCACCACCGAGATCCGCAACACCGACGCCGAGGGCCGCCTGGTGATGGCCGACGCGCTCGCCTACGCCGACGAGCACCTCGACCCCGACGTGGTGGTCGACATCGCCACGCTCACCGGCGCCGCGACCCAGGGCCTCGGGCGCACGCACGCGGCGCTGTACGCGAACGACGACCGGCTGGCCGCCGCCTTCGAGCAGGCCGGGGAGGCCAGCGACGAGCGGGTGTGGCGCATGCCGCTGGCTGACGACTACCGCTCGGCCATCGCCTCCGACGTCGCCGACGTGTGCCAGATCGCCACGGTCAAGGGCGTCGGCGGCGGCTCGATCATCGCGGCGCTGTTCCTGCGCGAGTTCGTCGGCGACCGGCGCTGGGTGCACCTCGACATCGCCGGTACGGGCCGCAGCGAGCGCGACGCGGGCGTGCTCAGTCGCGGCGGCACCGGCTACGGCGTCCGGCTCATCGTGCGCTGGCTCGAGAAGCTGCGCTGACCCTCACCTGCTGCGAAGGAGCTCTCATGCACGGACTCACGGTGCGCTGGTCGCTGACCGACGCCGGCCCCGACGTCGCGCAGCAGCTGCGCGAGTACGTCTGCGGGACGTCGCTGGCGCGCTTCACCGGCATGGACGGCCTGGCCTTCAAGACCTGGCGGATGCGCGAGGGCGAGTGGTTCGAAGGCACCTACGTGTGGGCGACGGCGCAGGCGCGCGACGCGTTCGCCGAGCAGTTCGCCGGCACCGGGGCTGACAACCCCGGATCGCAGCTGATCGGCAGCGCGCCGGCCCTCATCGAGCCGTTCGAGGTCGTGGCCGTCGCCGAGGGTGGCGCGGGCTTCACGGCCGGCCCCGGCCCGGCGTCCGCCTGACCGCAGATACCCGCCAAGAACCGGCGCGCAGACCCCTCGCAGGGCCGGCACAGCCGGACTTCGGCGGGTAACTGCGGGTGAGCCGGCTGGGCTAGCGGACGACGGCGAGCAGCAGGCCGTCGCCGGTGGGCAGCAGCGCGGGCACGAGCCGCTCGTCGGCGCGCACCCGCTTGCCCAGCTCGCGGATCGCCGTCGTGGTCTCGTCGCGCTGCGCCGGGTCGGCCACCTTGTCGTGCCACAGGGCGTTGTCGAAGGCCACCACGCCACCGCGCCGCAGCAGCCGCACCGCCTGCTCGAGGTAGTCGTCGTACTCGGGCTTGGCCGCGTCGCAGAGCACGAGGTCGTAGGCGCCGTCCGTGAGGCGCGGCAGCACGTCGAGCGCCCGGCCCGTGATGACCCGCGCCCGGTTGCTCGCCACGCCGGCCTCCGCGTACGCCTCACGCGCAGCGCGCTGGTGCTCCGGTTCGACGTCGATGGTGGTGAGCACGCCGTCGGCGGGCATGCCCTGCAGCAGCCACAGGCCGGAGACACCCGCGCCGGTGCCGATCTCGACCACCGAGCGCGCGGGCAGGCTCGCCGCCAGCAGCCGCAGGGCCGCGCCGACGCCGGGGCTCACCGGGGTGCAGCCGAGCTCCTCGCCCCGCGCGCGGGCGCGCTCGATGACGTCGTCCTCGGCGATGAAGGCCTCGGCGTAAGCCCACGTGGCCGGCTTCTGACCGCTGATGACGACCTCCCAGGTCGTGAAGGAATGGTGCGAACCGCGACCACCACCCTAGTGCCGGGAACCGGGCACCCGGCCGGAGCGTTGACCGGTCGACTGCGGCAACCGGGCCGCCAATTCGGTGATCGGGGCGAGACAGGGGATCATGGTAGGGACGCTGAACGTCGTTCGGTCCGGAGGTGACGCCATGGGCGAGACCTCACCCGAGCGCGCCCCGTGGACTCCTCCGACGTGGGAGGAGGTCGTGCGCGAGCACTCCGGCCGCGTCTACCGCCTCGCCTACCGGCTCACCGGCAACGTCCACGACGCCGAGGACCTCACGCAAGAGGTCTTCGTCCGGGTCTTCCGCAGCCTGTCGTCGTACACGCCCGGCACCTTCGAGGGCTGGCTGCACCGCATCACCACCAACCTGTTCCTCGACGGCGTGCGCCGCAAGAAGCGCATCCGCTTCGACGCCCTCGCCGACGACGCGCACGACCGCCTCGCCGGCCGCGAGCCCGACCCGTCCCACGTGTACGACGACACGCACCTGGACGACGACGTGCAGGCCGCGCTCGACGCCCTGGCCCCGCAGTTCCGGGCCGCCGTCGTGCTGTGCGACATCGAGGGTCTGAGCTACGAGGAGGTCGCGGTCACGCTGGGGGTCAAGCTCGGCACCGTGCGCTCGCGCATCCACCGCGGCCGCGCCCAGCTGCGCGAGGCCCTCGCCCACCGCCGGCGCCCCGGCACCGAGGTGGCCAGCGAGGGCACGGCACCGTTCAGCGAGCTCGGGGAGGGGGCGTCGTGATCTCCCGCAGCACCTCGACTCCCTGCCTCGGCGAGCGGGTCTCGGCCCTGGCCGATGGCTCGCTGCGCGACGACGTGCGCGACCGCGCGCTCGCGCACACGCTCACCTGCCGCGCCTGCCGTGACGCGCTCGACGTCGAGCGGCTGACCATCGAGCGGCTGCACTCGCTGCCCCAGCCCCAGCCGTCGGCCGGGCTCATGGCCGCGCTGTACTCCCTGGGAGAGCCGGGGGACCCGGTGCCCCCGCGCTTCGGCCCCGGCCCGGGCATGCCACGACCCACACCGGTGCCGCTCGTGCCACCCACCTACCCGCCTCCCACCTACCCGCCGCGCGCCGGTTCTCCCGGCACCGGCCCGACCGCGCGGCCGGGCGGCTCGCGGCGTCCGGCCGGCGTCGGCGCGCGGGCCCGGCGCACGCGCACGTTCGTCGTGGCCGCCGGCGCCCTGGGCATGGGCTTCGTGGCCGCGGGCGTGCTGACGGCGGGCGCGTCGTCGTCCGGACCCACCACCCGGACGCCGGTCGCCCAGCTCACCGTGCAGCCCTCGCCGCGACTGCAGCCGGGCGGCGGGTTCGCCGGCGGCAGCGTGCTCAACGCCGGCTTCGTGCCGGTCATGCCGTCGGCGCGCACCGGGGGCGGCTGGGGTACCGCGGCCGACCGCTTCGACGCGCCCGCCGCGCGCGGCGTCGTCGCCCACCAGGCCGTCGTGGCGCTCGCCGGGCACTGAGCCCGTGCGTCCGGGGCCGTCGCGCAGCGCCGCGGGGGATAGGGAAGGATCGTGGGCGACCGTCCCACGCCGTGGGGGTGCGTGCCGCGTGAAGGAGCCTCGATGAGCCAGCCGCCGTCCGGTGACGCGCCGTCGCGTGAGGAGCCGCACCAGCCGCAGCAGCCGGACCAGCCGCAGCAGCCGGACCAGCCGCACGAGCCGCAGTGGTGGACGCCCGGTCACCCTGGTGAGCCCGACCCGCCGGTGCCGTCCCCGCACGACGCGCCGCAGCCGCAGCCCCAGCCCCAGCCCCAGCCGCAGCCCCAGCCGCAGCCCCAGCCGCAGCCTCCGTACGGCCCCGCGGCCCACGGCGTGCCGCACCCGTACGGCGACACGGCCGTCGTCCCGGTGAGCTGGCAGACGCCCGGCGACGGCCTCGGACGCCCGGCACCCGAGCCCTCCCGCCTGCCCGTCGCAGCGATCGTCGCCGGCGCCGTGTTGCTGGCGCTGGTGGCCGGCCTGCTCGGGGGAGCGGCCGGGGGCTGGTGGTCGGCACGCGCCGGGCTCGGCCAGCCCAACCGCTCGGTGTCGCTGCCGACGCCCACGCCGGGCACGACGTCGCGGTCGTCGTCGTCGATCGCGGGCGTGGCGCAGAAGGTGCTGCCCAGCGTCGTGTCGATCGAGGTGCGTGGCGCGGACGGCGCAGGCACCGGCTCGGGCTTCGTGATCCGCTCCGACGGCTACATCGTCACCAACAACCACGTCGTCGCGGGGGCGAAGGGCGGCGGCACCATCACGGTGGTGTTCCCCGACGGCTCGCACGAGCCGGCCAAGGTCGTCGGCTCCGACGCGTCGTACGACCTGGCGGCGTTGAAGGTGGCCCGCACCGGCCTCCCGGCGCTGGAGTTCGGCGACTCCGACTCGGTCGTGGTGGGCGACGAGGTCATCGCGATCGGCGCGCCGCTCGGCCTGCAGGGCACGGTGACCACCGGCATCGTCAGCGCGCTCAACCGGCCGGTGTCGGCGGGTGAGAGCGACTCCGCGCCCGCCTTCATCAACGCGATCCAGACCGACGCCGCGATCAACCCCGGCAACTCCGGCGGCCCGCTGGTGAACCTGCAGGGCCAGGTGATCGCCGTCAACTCCGCCATCGCGCGCGTGCCCGGCACGGGCGCCCTCGGCGGGCAGTCGGGCAACATCGGCCTCGGCTTCGCCATCCCGAGCCAGCAGGCGCGCCGCACGGTCGAGCAGCTCATCCAGACCGGCAAGGCCGAGCACCCGATCATCGGCGTGCTGCTCGACCGCACCTACACCGGTGAGGGCGTGCGCGTGGCCAGTGAGTCGCAGGCGGGTCAACCCCCGGTGAGCCCGGGCGGCCCCGCCGACAAGGCGGGCATCAAGCCAGGTGACGTGATCACGAAGTTCAACGGCCGCCCGATGAGCGACTCCGACGCGCTCGTGGTCGCGATCCGCTCGCAGGCGCCCGGGGACGTGGTCACGCTGACCGTGCGGTCGGGTGGCAAGGAGCGCACGGTGAAGATGACTTTGCAGGCCTCCAGCGACTGACCCGGCGCCAGGGGGGATGATGGAGTCGTGTTCGACATCAACGGCGGCGAGTTCCTCATCCTCGTGGTGGTCGCGCTCGTCGTGCTCGGCCCTGAGCGGCTGCCGCAGTACGCCCAGCAGCTGGGCCGACTAGTGCGCGAGGCGCGCGGCTTCGCCGTCCGCGCTCGCGAGCAGGTGCGCACCGAGATGGGCGAGGAGTTCGACGACGTCGACTGGAAGGCCCTGGACCCGCGGCAGTACGACCCGCGGCGGATCGTGCGCGAGGCCCTGCTGGACGGCGACGACGACCCGTTCGGGCTGAACGACGTCAAGCAGCCCACGGCGCGCATGCAGGCCGCCGATGACACCAGCGACCTGACGTCGTCCGAGGGTGCGGCCTCACCACGGGGCACGGCGCCGTCGAGTGCCTTCGACGCCGACGCGACCTGACCGGCGCGGGCCGGCGCGTGGCTAGCGGCCGGTGGGAGTGAGGCCGAGCGAGCGGCCCGACAGCCCACGCGCCCGCCGGCTCAGCGTGCGCGCCACGCCGCGCAGCGCCACGGCCGCAGCCGAGTCGGGTGCGGAGAGCACCACCGGCGCGCCGGAGTCGCCGCCCTCGCGCAGCGCGACATCGAGGGGGACCTGCCCGAGCAGCGGCACCGGCGCGCCCACCGAACGGGTCAGGGAGTCGGCGACGGCCTGGCCACCACCGGCACCGAAGAGCTCGACGCGCGAGCCGTCGGGCTGCTCGAGCCACGACATGTTCTCGATCACGCCGACGATCTGCTGGTGCGTCTGCAGCGCGATCGCGCCGGCGCGCTCGGCCACCTCGGCGGCCGCGCGCTGCGGCGTGGTGACCACGAGGATCTCGGCGTTCGGGATGAGCTGGGCCACCGAGATGGCGATGTCGCCGGTGCCGGGCGGCAGGTCGAGCAGCAGGACGTCGAGGTCGCCCCAGAAGACGTCGGACAGGAACTGCTGCAGCGCGCGGTGCAGCATCGGGCCGCGCCACACCACCGGCTGGTTGGCGGGCACGAACATGCCGATCGAGATGACCTTCACGCCCAGCGACTGCGGCGGCAGGATCATGTCGTCGACCTGGGTCGGCCGCTGCTCGACGCCGAGCATGCGCGGCACCGAGAAGCCGTAGATGTCGGCGTCGACCACGCCGACCCGCAGTCCGTCGGCCGCCATCGCCGCGGCGAGGTTCACGGTGACCGACGACTTGCCGACGCCGCCCTTGCCGGACGCCACCGCGTACACGCGCGTCAGCGACCCGGCCTTGGCGAACGGCACCTCGCGCTCGGCCTGGCCGCCGCGCAGCTGCTCGCGCAGCGCTCGGCGCTGGTCGTCGGACATGACGTCGAGGTCGACCTTGACCTCACGCACGCCCTCGAGCGCTCCGACAGCCGCGGTGACGTCGCGGGTGATGGTCTCCTTGAGCGGGCAGCCCGAGACCGTGAGGAACACCCCGACGGTCACCAACCCGTCGTCGGACACGACCACGTCGCGCACCATGCCCAGCTCGGTGATGGGCTTGTTGATCTCGGGGTCGTTGACGCTCGACAGCGCGGCGAGGAACTCGTCCTGGGTGGGCAGTGCCATGCCCCGATGCTAGGCGCCGACCACCGACCCTTCCCGCGCAGGGTCGGACGGCCCCTTGAACGCCGCAATGCCTCAGTTGCTCACCGACTGACCGGATCTGTCCCGGTGCGCGGTGAGGTTCCCCTAAGGTGGCGGTCGTGGACCCGGGGACCTCACGCACGACCGCAGACTCGATGAGTGCAGAAGGCGACGTCATCGACCGCCTCGACACCCAGCCGGTGCGGCGCCGGCCCGCGGACGACGAGCTGTTCGCCTGGCGGGCCTTCCTGCGAGCGCACGCGACGGTCGTCCGCCGGCTCGAAGCCGACCTGATGGCGGGGCACGGCGTGCCCCTGGCCGTCTACGACGTCATGGTGCAGCTCGTGGAGGCGCCGGGTCACCGCCTGCGGATGACCGACCTCGCGAGCCGGGTGCTGCTCTCGCGCAGCGGTGTCACCCGCCTGGTCGACCGCATGGTCCGCGACGGTCACGTGCGACGTGAGGCCGACCCGCAGGACGCCCGCGGGGTGCTCGCGGTGCTCACCGACGCGGGCTTCGAGCGGCTCAAGGCCGCCTCGCCGACGCACCTCGACGGCATCACGCGGTACGTCGTCGACCGGCTCTCCGTCGAGGAGCTGCAGGCCTGGGGTGCGGCCAGCGCTCGCCTGGCCGACAGCGACGGGTCGCCGGGAGGCGAGGACGGCGAGGGCTGCGGCTAGTCGGTTAGGCGGCTAGTCGGTTAGGCGGCTAGGAGGCCGGCGTCCGGCACCAGGGGCAGAGCTTCCACTCGGGGTCGAGCTGACGGCCGCACGAGCCGCAGCTGCTGTCGAGCGAGACCCCGCACCAGGGGCAGGCCAGCATGCCGGACTCCACGCCACGCTCGCACGACGGGCAGTGCTTGCCGCCCGTGTGGTCGGCGTGGGTGACGCGCACGGCCTCTTCGAACGTCGTCTCGCCGCGCTTGGCCTTCTCCAGCGCCGAGGCGCGCAGCGTCATCATGCCGACGGCGCGAGCCTGGGCTCCCACCGCCGCCTCGGTGGCCGAGGTCATCAGCACCGTGCGCATGGCGTTGTCGACCTCGAGCACCTCGTAGACGGCGGTGCGCCCGCGGTAGCCGGTGCCGCCGCAGTCGGGGCACCCGGCGCCCTTGAGCGGTGTGGCGTCGAGGATGTCGTCGATCCTCAGGCCGAGCAGCGCCAGCGTCCCCTCGTCCGGGATGTAGCCCTCTGCGCACGAGTCGCAGGGCTTGCGCACCAGGCGCTGGGCCACCGCGGCGGTCAGCGACGACGCCACGAGGAACGGCTCGACGCCCATGTCGACCAGGCGGGTCAGCGCGGCGACGGCGGAGTTGGTGTGCAGGGTCGTGAGCACCAGGTGACCGGTGAGCGAGGCCTTGAGCGCCAGCTCTGCGGTCAGCGCGTCACGCACCTCGCCGACGAGGACGATGTCGGGGTCCTGGCGCAGGATCGAGCGCAGGCCGGCGTCGAACGTCATGCCCGACTTGAGGTTGACCTGCACCTGCGTGATGCCGGGCAGCTGCACCTCGATGGGGTCCTCGAGGGTGACGATGTTCTTGTCCGGCGTCATCGTCTCGTGGATCGCCGCGTAGAGCGTGTTCGTCTTGCCCGATCCGGTCGGGCCGGTGATGAGCACGAGGCCCTGCGGCACCGACAGCGCGGACGTGAACAGCTGGAGCTGCTCGGGCTCGAAACCGAGCGAGGCCAGCGAGGGCACGTTGTCGGCCCGGGTGAGCAGACGCACCACGATCTTCTCGCCGTGCAGCGAGGGCAGGGTGCTCACGCGGGTGTCGATGGCCTGGCCGTCGACGACGATGCGGCTGCGGCCGTCCTGCGGCACCCGCCGCTCGGCGATGTCGAGGCCGGACATGATCTTGACGCGGCTGACCACCGACGGGCCGAGGCGCTTGGGTGCGGTCATGACGTCGCGCAGCAGGCCGTCGACGCGGTAGCGGATGCGCAGCCCGTCGCGCTGCATCTCGATGTGGATGTCGGACGCGCGCAGGCGAGCGGCGTCGGCGAGCACCTGGTTGACCAGCTTGACGATCGGGGCGTCGTCCGTCGACCCCGTGGCGCTCTGCAGCTCGTCGGCGCTCGCCGTCTCCTGCACCTCGTCGGCGATCATGGTCACCGAGTCGTCGGCGGCCAGCGACCACGCGCGGGCGAGGTGGTCCTTGATCTGCGTGGCGGGCGCCACGACGACGTACAGCTCGGGCGCGCGGGTGTACATCTTCACGTCGTCGAGCGCGAGCACGTTCGTGGGGTCGGACGTCGCGACGATCAGGCCGCCCTCGGGGTGGCGGTCGAGCAGCAGGACGCCGGTGCGGTCGGCCACGGCGCGCGGCAGCATCCGGACGACGTCGGGCGCCGGCACGATGCGCGACAGGTCGGCGGACTCCAGGCCGAGGTGCGTGGCGAGGGCCTCGGCGACCTCGCGCTCGGTGGCGTAGCCGAGGTCGGCGACGACCTGGCCGAGGCGGCGGCGCGGGCCGTCGGTGCTGCGCTGAGCCTGCAGGGCCGCCTCGAGCTGCGCGGCGGTGATCAGCTGCTCGTCGATGAGCACCTCGCCGAGCCGGCGGCGGCGGGCGCCGACCTCCTCGACGTCCAGCGGTCGCGCGGTGAACGGGGCCGCGCCGGCCACGGGCTGCTGCGGCACGTTCAGGGCAGGCGAGGACGGCGACATCGACGACATGCACCCTGCATCGGCACAAGCACCGTTCGGGTGAAGCGCTCAGCCGCGATCGGCTGGCTCCGTGTCGGCCGCTGGGAGGTCGTCGGTGTCAGGCGCGGAGCCCGCGGCGGCGCGGTCGCGCTCCTCGAGCTCGTCGAGCACCGCCCGCAGCTCGGAGCGCACGAAGTCCCGCGTGGCGACCTCGCGCAGCGCGATGCGCAGGGCCGCGACCTCGCGGGTGAGGTACTCGGTGTCGGCGAGGCCCCGCTCGTCTCGGGCGCGGTCCTGCTCGCCGAGCACGCGATCTCGGTCGTCCTGGCGGTTCTGCGCGAGCAGGATCAGCGGGGCGGCGTACGACGCCTGCAGCGACAGGATCAGCGTCAGGAGCGTGTAGTTCAGCGCGCGCGGGTCGAACTGCACGGACGCCGGGGCGAACGTGTTCCACGCCAGCCAGAGCACGACGAACCCCGTCATGTAGACGAGGAACCGGGCGGTTCCCATGAAGCGCGCGAAGCGCTCCGCGAACCGCGCGAAGGTCTCTGGGTCGACCTGCGGCCGCGCGATCAGCGTCCGGCGGCTCTCGCGCGGCTGGTCCAGCCGCGGGGTGCGGCTGCGCTCACGCGCCATGGCGCACCGCCCGCGCCGGGTCCGTGCCGTCGTCCTCGTCGCGCCAGTCCTCCGGCAGCAGGTGGTCGAGGACGTCGTCGACCGTCACGGCGCCGAGCAGGTGACCGTCGTCGTCGACGATGGGGGCGCTCACCATGTTGTACGTCGCCAGGTAGCGGGTGAGCTGGGCCAGGGTCGTGCCGGGGCCGAGCGCCTCGATGTCCTTGTCGATGATGCCGCCCACCGGGACGTGGGGGGGCTCGCGCAGCATGCGCTGGATGTGCACGAGGCCCAGGTAGCGGCCGGTGGGCGTCTCGAGCGGCGGCCGGCACACGAACACGCTCGCGGCGAGCGCCGGGCTGAGCTCGGCGCGTCGGACGACGGCCAGTGCCTCCGCGATGGTGGCGTCAGGCCCGAGGATCACCGGCTCGCTGGTCATGAGACCACCCGCGGTGTCCTCGTCGTAGCTGAGCAGGCGCCGCAGCGGGGCTGCCTCCTCCGGCTCCATCAGGCCGAGCAGCTGCTCGGCGGTGTCGGCGGGCAGCTCGGAGAGCAGGTCAGCGGCGTCGTCCGGCTCCATGGCCTCGAGGACGTCGGCGGCGCGCTTGTTCTCGAGCTGGGTGAGGATCTCGACCTGGTCGTCCTCGGGCAGCTCCTCGAGCACGTCGGCCAGCTGCTCGTCGCCCAGGGCCGCGGCGACCTCGACGCGGCGCTTGGGTGACAGGTCGTGGATCACGTCGGCGATGTCGGCGGGCTTGAGGGAGCCGAAGGTGGCCAGCAGGTTCGCCGCCCCCTGGCCGGTGCCCTCGATCGACAGGCCGGTGACCTGGTCGGCGTCGACGAGGAAGCTCTCGCCGCGCCGGCGCAGCCGCCCACCGAGACCGCGGTGGTGCTCGGCGCGCCGCACGAAGACCTTGCTCACCACCCAGTCGCGGGTGCGCAGCTGGGTCATGGCGACGTCCTCGACGACCACCTGGCCCGTGCCGTCGCGCAGCGTGACGGCTCGGTCGAGCAGCTCGGCGAGCACGAGCGTCTCGCTGGGCCGCTGCTCGAACCGGCGCATGTTGACGACGCCGGTCATGATCACCTGGCCGCCGTCGATGCTCGTGACGCGCGTCATCGGCAGGAACACGCGGCGGCGTCCAGGCACCTCGACCACCAGGCCGACCGCGAGCGGGGCGAGGCGCCCGGTGCGGAACACGACGACGACATCGCGCACCCGGCCCACCTGGTCGCCGTGGGGATCGAAGACGGCGAGGCCGGACATGCGCGCGATGAAGACCCGTGAAGGTGCGCCGCTCACGCGGGTCAGGCTAGCGCCGCATACTCTGCGGGGCGTGCAGGACGCTGACCGCGAGGGGTACGAGCTCGAGTACGACGTCGTCGACGTGTTCAGCGACCGCGCGTTCGCGGGCAACCCGCTGGCGGTGGTGCACGGCACCGACGGGCTGAGCGCGCAGGCGCTGCAGGCACTGGCGCGAGAGTTCAACCTGTCCGAGACCGCGTTCCCGACGGCGCGCGGCGACGGCGCCTACGACCTGCGGATCTTCACGCCGGTGACCGAGCTGCCCTTCGCTGGTCACCCGTCGCTGGGGGCGGCGTGGGCGCTGCGGCGGCGGCGGATGGTGACGGCCGATGCGCTGCAGCAGAGCTGCGCTGCGGGCACCATGCCGGTGAGCTTCGACGGCGACGGGCGAGTGCGGCTCACCGGGGGAGAGCCTCGGGTGAGCGAGCCGGTGGACGCAGAGGCCGCGCTGGCCGCGCTGGCCGCGGTGGGACTGGCGGCGTCCGACTTGGCCGGGCCGCCCACGCGGGTCGCCGGCACCGGCCTCGACTTCTGCTACCTGCTCGTGCGGCCGGACGCCGTGGCGCGGTGCGTCGCCGACGTGCCCGGGCTGCGGCGCGCGGGGGCGCTGCTGCGCGAGGAGCTGACCGGGCCGCTCGGGGGGATCGTCGTCGCGGCGTGGGAGGGCGACAGGGCGCACGTGCGGGTCTTCGCCGACGACATCGGCGTGCCGGAGGACCCGGCCACCGGCTCGGCCGCCCTCGGGCTCAGTGCGGCGCTGGTGGCGGCCGGGCTGCTGCCCGACGGGCGGACGCAGTACGACGTCCGGCAGGGTGCGCAGATCGGACGGCCGTCGGCTCTGTGGTGCGCGGTGGAGGCCCTGGACGGGCGAGCCGTCCGGTGCGAGGTGGCCGGGTTCGTCGTCCCGGTCGCGCGCGGCGCCATCGCCCGCCCCGGCTGACCTGGTTGCGCAGATACCCGCCAGGAGCCGGTTCCAGGAGGGCGTTTCGGGCCGCGCCTACCGGAAATCGGCGGGTATCTGCGGGTACCTGCGGGAATTCCGCCCGTCAGGAGCGGCGGAAGAGGCGGCGCCGGCGCCGGCCACGCAGGTGGAACGGCCGCCAGCCGGCCGTCGTCGCGGGAGTCGGCGGCGGTGGCGCGGCGTGGCTGTCGGTCGAGTAGTCGCCCGGCTGCTCGGTGGGGGCCCCGGCCGCCTCGACGCGCGTCACCACCGCGCCGACCTCGCGCCAGTGCGCGGGCAGCTGGGCCGGCAGCAGGTGGGAGTTGAGCCGCGAGCCGGCGAGTGCCTCGACGGCAGGCGCCCAGCGCTCGTCGTCCGGGTCGAGCCGCTCGCCGCGAGCCGGCACGGTGAGGATGCGGGCGCCGGTGTCCTTGCTGCGCAGCAGCAGGTCGAGGTCGCCGTCGAGTGGCGGCAGGTCCTGCTCGCCCGGGCCGCTGACCACGACGACGGCGCCCTCGTGCCAGACGTGCCACGCCGGCCACGCCCGCGCCTGCCCGCGCGGTCGCAGCCACACCAGCCCGCTCTTGGTCGCCGCCTCGGCGAGGATCGCGTCGGTGGCAGCCGGTTGCTCGCTCACGCCTGGCAGCCTGCCACACCAGGGTCGCTCCACCGAGCGTGAGACAGTCCGTCGTGTGAGCGAGCCCGACCACGACAGCGCGACGACGACGGCGCTCCTGCTGGCGGTGGGTGTGGTGGCGGTGTCGTTCTCGGCGCCCATCGCGGCGACCACGGCGGCTCCGGCGCTCGCGGTGGCGTTCTGGCGCAACGCCTTGGCGGTGGCGGTGGTCGTGCCCTGGACGCTGGTGCGCCGCCGCGCCGAGCTCGTCCGGCTGCTGCGTCACGAGCACCGCGTCCTCGCCGTCGCGGTGCTGTCCGGCCTCGCGCTGGCGCTGCACTTCGGGCTGTGGGTGCCGAGCCTGCGGATGACGAGCGTCACCGCCTCGACCGCCCTCGTCGCCACCACGCCGCTGTGGACGTTGCTGGCCGACCGGCTCACCGGACGCCGTCCGAGCCGCGGCGTGGTGCTCGGGGCGCTGCTCGCCTTCGCCGGTGTCGTCGTGATCACCGGGGTGGACGCCGACGCGTCGTCGCGTGCGCTGCTCGGTGACGCGCTCGCCCTGGGCGGGGGCGCGGCCGCGGCGGGCTACACGCTGCTGGGCTCGTCCGTGCGGCGCACCACGAGCACGGCGACCTACACCTCGGTCGCCTACACCGTGTGCGCGCTGGTGCTGCTGCCGGTGACGCTGATCGCGCGTCAACCCCTGTCGGGCTACTCGACGCGCACCTGGGTCGAGCTCGTCGTCCTCATGCTGAGCGCCCAGCTGCTGGGGCACTCGATCCTCAACCGCACGCTGCGGACGGCGGGAGCGACCACCGTGGCCCTCGCGATCCTGCTCGAGACACCGGGGGCCGCGCTGCTCGCGTGGGCGTTCTGGCACCAGCCGCCGCCGCTCGCGACGCTGCCAGGTGCTGCTCTGGTGCTGCTGGGGCTGGCGCTCGTCGTCCGCGCTCGCACGTCGCAGCGGCGGGTGCAGGCCGCGCTCGAGGTGGGCAACGTCACGGACGCGTGACAGTGCCAGGCCGGTGACCCGTCGGTAACCTCGCGGCAGATCAGCCCGCCTCGGGCGCACCCCCAGCGAACGGGAGCTCGCGATGACCGCCTCGACCGCCCTGCCCACCGCGCTGCCGAACGGGCCGCACGCCACCCCCGGCACCGCGGCCGCCCTCGTGCGTCCGCACCGCTCGCGGCGGTCGAACCTCGCCGTTCCCGGGTCGAGCACGAAGATGATCGACAAGGCCAAGGGCCTGCCCGCCGACCAGGTGTTCCTCGACCTCGAGGACGCCGTGGCCCCCATCGCCAAGGAGGGCGCACGCGCCAACATCGTCGCCGCGCTCAACGAGGGCGGCTGGGGCGACAAGGTGCGCACCGTGCGCGTCAACGACTGGACGACGAAGTGGACGTACGCCGACGTCCTCGAGATCGCGGGGGGCGCCGGCGCGAACCTCGACTGCATCATGCTGCCCAAGGTGCAGACCGCCGAGCAGGTCGTGGCCCTCGACCTGCTGCTCACCCAGGTCGAGACCGCCAACGGGCTGGACGTCGGCCGCATCGGCATCGAGGCGCAGATCGAGAACGCGCTGGGCCTCACCAACGTCAACGCCATCGCCGCGGCGTCTGCGCGCGTGGAGACGATCATCTTCGGGCCGGCCGACTTCATGGCCAGCATCAACATGAAGTCGCTGGTGGTGGGCGAGCAGCCGCAGGGCTACGACGTCGGCGACGCCTACCACTACATCCTCATGCAGATCCTCATGGCGGCGCGGGCCTACGACAAGCTCGCCATCGACGGGCCGTACCTGCAGATCCGCGACGTCGAGGGCTTCACTCGGGTCGCGAGCCGTTCTGCCGCACTGGGTTTCGACGGCAAGTGGGTGCTGCACCCCGGCCAGATCGACGCGGCGAACGAGGTCTACAGCCCGCGGCAGGAGGACTACGACCACGCCGAGAACATCCTCGACGCCTACGAGCACTACACGTCCGAGGCCGGTGGCGCGCGCGGCGCCGTCATGCTGGGTGACGAGATGATCGACGAGGCGTCGCGCAAGATGGCGCTCGTGATCTCGGCCAAGGGCCGGGCCGCGGGCATGACGCGCGGCGAGCGCTGGACGCCGCCGGAGGACTGACGGGGCCAGCGGGGCCAGCGGGGCTAGCGGGGCTGACCCGCTGCGTCTGGCTGCAGCAGCTGGCCCCCGGCAAGCGCTTCTGATCGGGCGAGCGGTGGGGCGCCGACCTAGCGTGGGACGACGATCCCGACCGAGAGGAAGCCATGGCTGACCAGACGCCGCGATTCACCGTGCCGGGCCTGAGCCAGGACGACGCCGCCACCGTGGGGGCGATCCTGCAGGACCGCCTCAACGCCCTCAACGACCTCGCGCTCACCTTGAAGCACGTGCACTGGAACGTGATCGGCCAGAACTTCATCGCCGTGCACGAGATGCTCGACCCCCAGATCGACGCCGTGCGCGCCATGGTCGACGAGGCCGCCGAGCGCATGGCGACCCTCGGCGTCGCGCCGCAGGGGACGCCGGGCGCGATCGTCTCGCAGCGCTCCTGGGACGACTACTCGCTCGGCCGCGCCACGACGCAGGAGCACCTCGGGGCCCTCGACCTCGTCTTCGCGGGTGTCATCTCCGACCACCGCAAGGCGCAGGAGCAGACCGCCGACCTCGACCCCGTCACCGAGGACCTCGTCATCGGCCAGCTGCGCCAGCTCGAGCTGTTCCACTGGTTCGTGCGCGCCCACCTGGAGAACCTCGGCGGCGAGCTGTCGACGTCCGGCGCGACGACCGAGACCGAGGCCGCGCAGCAGGCCGGCTGACCGCGCACGGCCACCGAGACCGCAGTAGTGGCCCACCGCGCCTCCTCCCGATGGGCCACTACTGCGCTGGGCGAGTCGTCAGCCGAGCGGCCGCAGGTAGGTGTCGAGCGACGTCGCCTGCGGCCCCAGGTGGTCGCGCACCCACCGCTGCTCGCCCCGGCGCACCACCGCGCGGCCCCTCTCGCGCAGCGCCCGCAGCAGCCGGCGCGGCCGCACGCCGAGCAGCCGCGCGAGCTCGTCGGTCTCGGCCCGCGTGAGCCACACGCCGTACTCGTACTCGGCGTCACCGAAGGGTGCGTCGTCACCGCGCATCAGGTGGTGCCCCACGAAGTGCAGGCCCTCGCGTGGCGACCAGACCGCCCACACCGACAAGCCCGGCACGTCGTGGTCGAGCTCGACGTGCCGGGTCGGCCACCGGGTGCGGAGTGAGACGTTGCCAGCCATGACTCGAGCCTTGCAGGTTGGCGCGGCCGGCCGCCGCCGTCGTCCACAGGCCCGTAACGCTGGTCACATCGGCTGTCGCCGCACGAGCGGAGCCGGGATACTCGCCGGTAGCCATCCCGCCGACGAAGGAGCCGACCGATGGGCCGCCTGCAGCACACCGAAGGACTCACCGAAGACCAGCTCGAGCTGCTGAAGCTGGTGCACGAGTTCGTCGACGAGCAGGTCATCCCCGTCGCGACCCGGCTCGAGCACGCCGACGAGTACCCCACCGAGATCGTCGAGGGCATGAAGGAGATGGGGATCTTCGGCCTGATGATCCCCGAGGAGTACGGCGGCCTGGGGGAGTCGCTGCTCACCTACGCGCTCACGGTCGAGGAGATCGCGCGCGGCTGGATGAGCGTCAGCGGGATCATCAACACCCACTTCATCGTGGCCTACATGCTGCTGCAGCACGGCACCGAGGAGCAGAAGCAGAAGTACCTGCCGCGCATGGCCACCGGCGACGTGCGCGGCGCGTTCTCGATGAGCGAGCCGGGCTGCGGGTCCGACGTCAGCGGCATCCGCACCAAGGCCGTGCAGGACGACGGCTCCGGCGACTGGACCATCAACGGCCAGAAGATGTGGCTCACCAACGGCGGCTCGGCCAACCTCGTGGCGGTGCTCACCAAGACCGACACCGGCGCGGAGTCGGTCTACAAGAACATGACGACGTTCCTCGTCGAGAAGGAGCCCGGCTTCGGCGAGACGGCGCCCGGCGTCACGGTGCCCGGCAAGATCGAGAAGATGGGCTACAAGGGCGTCGACACCACCGAGCTCGTCTTCGACGGCTACCGGACGACGTCCGAGCAGATCCTCGGCGGCGAGCCCGGCAAGGGCTTCTACCAGATGATGGACGGCGTCGAGGTGGGCCGCGTCAACGTCGCCGCCCGGGCCTGCGGTGTCGCGATGCGCGCCTTCGAGCTCGGCACGGCCTACGCCCAGCAGCGTGAGGCCTTCGGCAAGAAGATCGCCGAGCACCAGGCCGTGCTGTTCCGCATCGCCGAGATGGCGACCAAGGTCGAGGCGGCGCACCAGATGATGGTGATGGCCGCGCGCCGCAAGGACTCCGGGCAGCGCAACGACCTCGAGGCCGGCATGGCCAAGTACCTCGCCAGCGAGTACTGCGCCCAGGTCGTGGAGGACTCCTTCCGCATCCACGGTGGCTTCGGCTACTCCAAGGAGTACGAGATCGAGCGGCTGTACCGCGAGGCGCCGATGCTGCTCATCGGCGAGGGCACGGCCGACATCCAGCGGATGATCATCGGTCGCCGGCTACTCGAGGACTACAAGCTCGGCTGACCGGCCGCGCCGTACAGGTGCGCTGCCGCCGCGCTCAGGGGAGGATGATCACATGGCTGGAACCACACCGCGCCCGCGTCCCGGAGGACGGGCCGTCCTCACCCTCGACTTCCCGCAGTCCCTCGGGGTCTTCGACAAGTACGAGGAGGCCCAACGCGCCGTCGACTACCTGTCCGACCACGAGTTCCCCGTCGAGAACTGCATGATCGTCGGCACCGAGCTCAAGCAGGTCGAGCGCGTCACCGGGCGCCTCACGTGGTCGCGTGCGGCGCTGGCGGGGGCGGCGTCCGGCGCCTGGATGGGCCTGTTCGTCGGCCTGCTGCTCAGCCTGTTCAGCAGCGGCGGCAGCGCCCTCGCGGCGATCCTCACCGGCGTGCTCATCGGCGTGATGTTCGGCATGGCCATGGGGCTCGCCGGCTACGCCGCCACGGGCGGGCGCCGCGACTTCACCTCGGTGACCCAGGTCGTGGCGACCCGCCACGAGGTGCTGGTGGAGCACCGGCTGCTTGCGCAGGCGCAGCAGCTGCTGGCCGAGATGCCGGGGCGGCCGCAGCAGCCCCTCTGACCGGTCGGTGGCTCAGCGCAGGTGGTAGGCGGCGCGGGCCACCGAGAAGGCGTGGCGGCTGGGTCGGTGCACGCAGGTGACGCCGTCCTTGTCGCTGTCGCACCGGAAGTCACCGCGGCTGACCGAGCTGCCGTAGCCGAGGGCCTTGCCGTCGACCGGGGCGGCTGAGGTGCAGGCGAAGCTCGCCTGCTGCGCCGTCACCTGCAGGGCGTCGCCCCATGCGCCGGTGCACGACGCCGGCTTGGCGGGCGCCGTCCAGCTGTGGTCCGCGATGTCGCACCGTGCGCCCTGCGAGCTGATCTCGCACCGGATGTTGCCCGATGGCGAGCTGAACCCGACCCGGTCGTCGGAGGCTTGCGCCGTCGCGCTGGGCGACGGCGCGGCCGCAGTGGACGACGTGCCGGCCGCGGCCGACGCCGAGCTCGAGGGCTGCGGCGGCGGCACGGACGTCAGGATGCTGCTCTCGGCCGGAGCGAAGAGCCCCTTCAGGCCGAGCACGAGCGCCAGCAGGCAGAGGACGGCGAACGCGCCCACCGCGACGACGGTGGCCGTCCGGCGCCGCTCGCGCGGGACGTCGGGCAGGCTCGGCAGGGTCACGGCAGCAGCTGCGCCATCCAGCGCTCGACGTCGTCAGGCGTACGGGGCAGGGCCGACGACAGGTTCTCGCAGCCGTCCTCGGTGACGAGCACGTCGTCCTCGATGCGCACGCCGATGCCGCGCAGC
The DNA here is from genome assembly GCF_001426435.1 of Angustibacter sp. Root456. NCBI lineage: Bacteria > Bacillati > Actinomycetota > Actinomycetes > Kineosporiales > Kineosporiaceae > Angustibacter > Angustibacter sp. Root456. The sequence goes on from NZ_LMER01000016.1 coordinate 51,352, forward strand.
TCCGGCGGGACGAGCTCGTCGTCGGCCTTGAAGTACAGGCCCGGCTCGACCGTGAGCACCATGCCGGGCTTCAGCTCGGCCTCGAGGTACTGCTCGCGACGAGCCTGAGCGCAGTCGTGGACGTCGATGCCCAGGTGGTGGCTCGTGCCGTGCACCATCCACCGGCGGTGGTGACCGCCCTCGTCGCCGAGAGTGGCCTCGACGTCGACGGGCAGCAGGCCCCACTCGACGAGCTTGGCGGCGATGACGCGGATCGTGGCCTCGTGCACGTCCTTGAACTTGTTGCCCGGCTTCACCGCGGCGATGCCGGCCTCCTGGGCCTCGAGCACGGCCTCGTAGACCTTGCGTTGGACCTCGCTGAACCGGCCGTTCACCGGGAGCGTGCGGGTGACGTCGGCGGTGTAGAGGGAGTCGACCTCGACGCCGGCGTCGATGAGGAGCAGGTCGCCGTCGCGCACGTCGCCGGTGTTGCGGATCCAGTGCAGCGTGCAGGCGTGGTCACCCGCGGCGACGATCGAGTCGTAGCCGACGCCGTTGCCGGAGTGTCGTGCGACGAGCCCGAACTGGCCCTCGACCCAGCGCTCGCCCCGGCCCTTGGCTACGGCGTCCGGGAAGCTGCGCACCATGGCCTCGAAGCCGTCCGCGGTCGCGGCGCAGGCGAGGCGCATCTGCTCGATCTCCCACTCGTCTTTGGTGAGCCGCATCTCCGACAGGAAGACGCCGAGCTCGTCGTCGAGCTGGCGGTCGGCCTCGACGTCGCGCTCCTGCGACTGCTCGCGCGCCTGGTCGATCGTGGCGGTGACGTCGGGGTCGGCGTCGCGCACGACGCGCACCGTGAGCAGGCCGAGGTCCTTCTTGACCGCCTCGGGCAGCTCGTCGAGGTGCCGGGCGGTGATGGCGAGCTCGGCCTCGATCTCCTCCAGGCTCGGCCGCACGCCGACCCACAGCTCGCCGTAGCGGGCGTCGGCGTAGAACTCCTCGGTGTCGCGGCCGGCGCGCGGGCGGAAGTACAGCACCGCCTCGTGGCCGCCACCCTCGACCGGCTCGAGCACCAGCACCGAGTCGGGCTCGCGGTCGGCGCCCAGACCGGTGAGGTACGAGAAGGCCGAGTGCGGCCGGAAGACGTAGTCGGTGTCGTTCGAGCGCACCTTCAGCCCGCCGGCCGGCACGACGACCCGCTCGCCGGCGAACGCCTGCGACACCGCGGCGCGGCGTTGCGCGGCGTACGTCGCGACGTCGGCCCGCGCCGGCAGCTCGCTCGGCCGGGGCGCCCAGCCTCCGGCGATGAAGCTCTTGAACGCCTCGGACGTCGGGCGGGTGCGGTGGTCGGTCTTCTTCGGCTGCTGCTCGCTCACCCGACCCATGGTGCACTACGGCCGCGCATCGGTGTACCGGGTACTGCCCGCGCCGCCGCGACGCCGCGTCTGCTGGGATGGGCACCATGACGCGCTTCGACGACGCGGCGCTGCTGTCGGACCGCTTCCGGCAGCACGCCGCCGTGTGCAGCTCACCGCTCTACGCGGCGCTCATGACCGCCATGGCCGACGACTGGGACGCCGGCGGCCCGGTGCGCGCGGTGTGCGCCGGTTGGGAGCACGCGCAGCCCGGGTCGGTGGTGCAGCTGCGCCTGCTCGCCGGCCTGCACCGTGTCGTGCTGCGCGGCGAGGCGCCCGCTCTGGCGGCCTACTACCGCAACGTCGGCGGCACCCTCGCGCCCGAGGACGCCTGGCCCGTGGCCCAGACGGTGATCGCTGACCACGTCGACGAGCTGCGCGACGGGCTCGCGCTCGCCCCCCAGACCAACGAGGTGGGTCGGGCGGCCGCCCTCGCGGTCGGGCTCGCGGACGCCGTGTGGCGCACCGGCACCGGCCGCGTGCGGCTGCTCGAGGTCGGTGCGAGCGCGGGGCTGAACCTGCTCGTCGACCGGTACGCCGTCCGGCTCGACGACGGTCGAGTGCTCGGTGACGAGGCGTCACCGCTGCTGCTCGACGGCGCCCACGGCCCGGTCGAGCCCGCGTCCTTCGAGCTGGTCGAGCGCCGGGGCTGCGACCTGTCGCCGGTCGACGCCGGCGCACCCGAGGGCGCGACGCTGCTGTCGTCGTACGTCTGGCCCGACCACGCGCACCGCTTCGAGCGCCTGCAGACTGCCCTCGCCATCGCCCGCACCGACCCGCCGCGCGTCGAGGCGGCGTCCGCGGGTGAGTGGCTGGAGCAGGTCCTCGCCGAGCGACCGGACGACGACGTGCTCACGGTGGTGTGGCAGTCGATCACCCGCATGTACTGGCCCGCCGAGGAGCTCGCGCGCGTGCAGGCGGCGCTCGACCAGGCCGGACGCCGCCTGCCGCGGCTCGCGCACGTCGCCATGGAGTACGGGGCCGCCGAGGCCGGCGCCCAGCTCACCGTCGACGTCTGGCGTGGCGGCGCCCCCGACGGTGCCCGCACGCTCGTCGCCGGTGTGCACGACCACGGGCTGCCCGTGACGCTGCACGACGGCGTCCGCGTCGGCTAGCTGTCTCGAGGGCTCAGCCGAGCCACTCGTTGCCGACTTCCTGCTCCTTCGACACCGCAGCGCGCACGGCAGGCTCGGCTGCGCGCTCGATCTTGCCGCCGAGTAGCGGCACCGCGGCCTTGAGGTCGCCCTCGACCTCCTCGAGGGTGCCGGGTCCGCCCGCGTGCATGGTGACCGTGCCGGTGAGGCGCACGGGCGTGCCCTGGATCTCCACGACGATCGTGCCGCGCCGCGTCCCGTCGCTCCCCGGTGAGCCCCAGTGGTCGACGCGCATGACGTCAAGCGTCTCGCCGACGAAGGTGCGCACGAAGTCGGGCAGCCCATCGGCCGGCAGCTTGCGCGTCGTCGTGATCGTCGCTCCGCCATCGGCTGGTTCGACGTCGACGCTGTGGTCGAGCGCGCCCGTGGCCAGGCAGACCTTCTCGTGGAATGCCGGGTCGAGCAGCATCTCGAAGACGCGGTCAGGGTCGGCGGCATAGCGGATGTCGGCTCGGAACTTCACGGGGCGGCTCCTGCGGGGCGGTCGGCGGACGCGCCTACGCTACGGCGATCGTGTGACGATCGCGCGCGACCCGCCACCCGCCCTGACGCCTGCGAAGGGCAGGGGTAGGGTCGCTGGAGGTACGCAACGGCGCGTACCTCACGGGTCACGACAAAGGTCACGGGAGTCATGGCGCACTCGCCAGCGGGGTCCAGGTCGCAGCTTCTCGAGAAGGCGTCGGCGCTCGCCGAGCGGTCGCAGCAGGACGCCACGGCGTCCTACCTCGCCCGCTACTACCGCCACGTGTCGGACGACGACCTCGACGCGCGGCGTCCCGAGGACCTGCTCGGTGCGGCGGCCAGCCAGTACGAGCTGGCCCGCGAGCGGCCCGTCGGCACGGCGAACGTCCACGTGTTCACGCCGACCGTCGACGAGCACGGATGGTCGAGCGGCCACACCGTCGTCGAGATCGTCACCGACGACATGCCGTTCCTCGTCGACTCGGTGACGGCCGAGCTGTCGCGGGTCGGGCGCGCCATCCACCTCGTCGTTCACCCGGTGCTCACCGTGCGTCGCGACGCTGCAGGGCACCTGCAGGAGATCGTCGACGGCGTCGGCCCCACCGACGACCTGCCGTACGACTGCTCCCGCGAGTCGTGGATGCACCTGGAGATCGACCGCGAGACCGACCAGGCGGACCTCGGGCAGCTCACTGCCGACCTGCGGCGGGTGCTCGAGGACGTCCGCGACGCCGTCGAGGACTGGCCGAAGATGCGCGACGCGGCCCAGCGCCTGGCCGCCGAGCTCGCCGACACCCCGCCGGCCGGCGTCGACTCTGCCGAGGTCGCCGAGGCGCGGCGGCTGCTCAGCTGGCTCGCTGACGACAACTTCACGTTCATCGGCTATCGCGAGTACCTGCTCGACGAGGACGAGGCGGGCGAGGAGGTGCTGCGCGCGCAGTCGGGCACCGGTCTCGGGATCCTGCGCTACGACCAGAAGGTCTCGGGCAGCTTCGGCCGCATGTCGCACGAGGTGCGGGCCCGGGCCCGTGAGCCGCGGGTGCTGATCCTCACCAAGGCCAACTCCCGGTCGACCGTGCACCGCCCGGCGTACCTCGACTACGTCGGAGTCAAGAACTTCGACGCCGACGGCCAGGTCATCGGGGAGCGCAGGTTCCTCGGGCTGTTCACGTCGGCGGCCTACACCGAGTCGGTCACGCGGATTCCCGTGATCGACACGAAGGTGCAGGAGCTGTTGCGCCGCACCGGTTTTGCCATGGAGAGCCACAGCGGCAAGGACCTGCTCGAGATCCTCGAGACCTACCCTCGCGACGAGCTGTTCCAGATCGGCGTCGACGACCTGTACGCCATCACCACGAGCGTGCTGCACCTGCAGGAGCGCCGGCGCACCCGGCTCTTCCTGCGCCGCGACGACTACGGCCGCTTCATGTCGTGCCTGGTGTACCTGCCGCGCGACCGCTACACGACGCACATGCGGCTGCGCATGGAGGAGATCCTGCGCGAGGCGTTCCACGGCGAGACCGTCGACTACACCACTCGGGTGTCGGAGTCGGTGCTGGCGCGCCTGCACTACGTCGTGCGCGTGCCAGACGGTGAGCACATCCCCGACGTCGACGTCGAGGAGCTCGAGAGCCGGCTCGTCGAGGCGACGCGCACGTGGGACGAGGACTTCGCGGAGTCGTTGCGGGCCGACGTCGGTGAGGAGGAGGCCGCCCGGCTGCTCGCGAAGTTCGGCAAGTCCTTCCCCGAGGCCTACAAGGAGGACTTCCCGGCTCGGGTGGCGGTGGCCGACCTGCGGCACGTCTGCGCGGTCACCGAGGGGCCCGCCACGGGGGCGGACGCGCCGGACGAGGCGCGGATGAACCTCTACCAGGAGCCGGGTCGCCCGGCTGACGAGCGGCGGTTCAAGTTCTACCGCGCCGAGCCGCTGTCGCTGACGCGCGTGCTGCCGGTGTTCAGCCACCTCGGGGTCGAGGTGGTCGACGAGCGGCCGTACGAGCTCGACCTGCCCGACGGCGGAATGGTGCACGTCTACGACTTCGGGCTGCGCTACGGCGGTGGGGAGGGGTGGGACCGCGACCAGGCCGAGTCGGCCCGCGCCGCGTTCCAGGAGGCCTTCGCCGCGGTCTGGTCGGGGCGCGCCGAGAGCGACGGCTTCAACGCGCTGGTGCTGGGGGCCGGGCTCACCTGGCGCCAGGCCAGCGTGCTGCGCGCCTACACCAAGTACCTGCGCCAGGCGGGCCTGACGTTCAGCCAGGAGTACGTCGAGGCGTGCCTGTTGTCGAACGTCGACATCGCGCGGCTGCTGGTGCGCCTGTTCGAGGCGCGGTTCGACCCCGACCACTTCGGCGGCGCCGCCGATGCCGACGCGCGACGTGAGACCTGCGACGCGCTGGTCGAGGAGATCACGGGTGCGCTCGACGACGTGGCCAGCCTCGACCAGGACCGCATCCTGCGCGCCTTGCTCGGCGTCGTTCGCGCGACCCTGCGCACCAGCTACTTCCAGGTGGACGCCGACGGGCACCCCCGCAGCTACCTGGCCTTCAAGCTCGACCCGCACGCGGTGCCGGACCTGCCCGAGCCGCGGCCGGCGTTCGAGATGTGGGTGTACTCCCCGCGGGTCGAGGGCGTGCACCTGCGCTTCGGCGCCGTCGCCCGCGGTGGCCTGCGCTGGAGCGACCGCCGCGAGGACTTCCGCACCGAGATCCTCGGCCTGGTGAAGGCGCAGATGGTGAAGAACGCCGTCATCGTGCCCACGGGGGCCAAGGGTGGCTTCGTGCCGAAGCAGCTGCCCGACTCCAGCGACCGCGAGGCGTGGCTCGCGGAGGGCAAGGCGGCGTACCGCACCTTCATCTCGGCGTTGCTCGACGTCACCGACAACATCGTGGGCACCGGCGAGGCGGCGAGCGTGGTGCCGCCGCAGCGCGTGGTCCGGCACGACGGTGACGACACGTACCTGGTCGTCGCGGCCGACAAGGGCACGGCGACGTTCAGTGACATCGCGAACTCGGTGGCCATCGACTACGGCTTCTGGCTCGGTGACGCGTTCGCGTCCGGCGGCTCGGCCGGCTACGACCACAAGGCCATGGGCATCACCGCGCGCGGCGCCTGGGAGTCGGTGAAGCGGCACTTCCGCGAGCTGGGCCTCGATACCCAGAGCGAGGACTTCACGGTCGTCGGCGTCGGAGACATGAGCGGTGACGTGTTCGGCAACGGCATGCTGCTGTCGGAGCACATCCGGCTCGTCGCGGCCTTCGACCACCGACACGTGTTCATCGACCCGACGCCGGACGCCGCGACGTCGTTCGCCGAGCGCCGCCGGCTGTTCGACCTGCCGCGCTCGTCGTGGGAAGACTACGACCGCTCGCTCATCAGCGAGGGTGGTGGCGTGTGGCCGCGGTCGGCGAAGTCGATCCCGGTGAGCTCGCAGGCGGCTGCGGCGCTGGGGATCGGTCAGAAGGCGACGTCGATGACGCCGGCCGAGCTCATGAAGGCGATCCTGAGCGCACCGGTCGACCTGCTCTGGAACGGCGGCATCGGCACGTACGTGAAGGCGTCCGGCGAGACCAGCGCCGACGTCGGCGACCGCGCCAACGACGCCATCCGCATCAACGGCAACGACCTGCGGGTGCGGGTGGTGGGCGAGGGCGGGAACCTCGGCCTCACCCAGCTCGGTCGCATCGAGGCGGCGCGCCATGGCGTGCGCATCAACACCGACGCCATCGACAACTCGGCCGGCGTCGACACGTCCGACCACGAGGTCAACCTCAAGATCCTGCTCAACGCGGTCGTGGCCGACGGCGACCTCACCACCAAGCAGCGCAACGCCTTGCTGGCCGACATGACGGACGACGTCGCCGAGCTCGTGCTGCGTGACAACTACGAGCAGAACGTGTTGCTGGGCAACGCCCGCGAGCAGGCGCACGCCATGCTGCCGGTGCACGCGCGGCTCATCCGCTCGCTGGTGAAGCGGGGCGAGCTGAACCGGGAGATCGAGTTCCTGCCCAGCGACGCCGAGATCGCGCGCCGTCAGGACGAAGGCCTCGGGCTGACCTCGCCGGAGTTCTCGGTGCTGGTCGCGTACTCGAAGATCACGCTCGCCGATGACCTGCTGGCCAGCTCGCTGCCCGACGACCCGTGGTTCGCCGCGACGCTTCGCTCGTACTTCCCGCCCCAGGTGGTCGAGCGGTACGGCGACCGGCTCAACCAGCACCCGCTGCGCCGCGAGATCGTCACGACCTCGCTGGTCAACAACATGGTCAACCGCGGCGGCATCACCTTCGCCTTCCGGGTGCAGGAGGAGACCGCGGCGTCCACCGTGCAGGTCGCGCAGGCGTACGTCGTCGCGCGCGAGGTGTTCCGGCTGCACGACTTCGTCGCGCGGGTCGAGGAGCTCGACAACCGGGTGCCGACGCGGGCGCAGACCGCGCTGTACCTGGAGTTCCGCCGGCTGATGGACCGCGCCGTGCGCTGGCTGCTGCAGACGCGGCCCACGATCACCGACATCGGTGCCGAGATCGAGCGGTTCTCGGTCGTCGTCGATGCGTTGCGCCCCAACGTTCCTGAGCTGTTGGTGGGCGCGGAGCAGCGCCGGCTGCAGCGGCGGACCAAGGAGCTCACGGACCTCGGTGTGCCCGACGACCTCGCCGTCGACTGCGCCTCGCTGCTCGACGTCTACTCGCTGCTCGACATCGCCGAGATCGGGTACGAGACCGAGACGCCGGTCGACCGCGTCGCCCCGATGTACTTCATGCTGTCGGAGCGGTTCCAGGTCGACACCATGCTCGGCCTGATCACGCGCCTGCCGCGTGACGACCGCTGGGACGCCTTGGCCCGTGCCGCCCTGCGCTACGACCTGTACGCCGCGCTCGAGCAGCTCACCGTCTCGGTGCTCACCACGAGCGACGACGGCCTCGACACCGAGAAGCGCATCGCGGAGTGGGAGCGGTCGAACCGCGCCACCCTCGACCGCGTGCGCGACATGGTGGGCGAGGTCAGCCACCTCGACCGCACAGGCATCGCCGCGCTGTCGGTGGCGCTGCGCGGTCTGCGCGGGGTGGTGCGCAGCAACAGCGCGTCGGCCTGACCCGTCGTCGGTGCAGGGAGCTCGAGTGGGGGCGTTCGGCGTACCGACGTGGGCGTGGGTGGTGGCGGCGTCGGCGGGGGTCGGGCGGCGACCAAGCGACGCTAGCGCTCAGTGGCTGGCGCCGCTGACCTGCAGGCCGACGACACCGACGACGATGACGCCGATCCAGAACGCCTTGGCGAGGGTCGCGCTCTCGCCGAACAGCATGATGCCGAGCACCGCCACGGCCGCCGTCCCGACGGCCGACCAGATGGCGTAGGCGACGCCCACCTCGATGGTGCGCAAGGCCCGCGCCAGCAGCGCGAAGCTCGCGACGTACCCGACCACCACGATGATCGACGGCACGAGGCGCGTGAAGCCCTCGCTGGCCTTGAGCGAGACGGTGGCGGCGATCTCGGTGGCGATCGCGAGGGAGAGCAGCAGCCAGGGCATGGGCCCATCGTCTCGCATCGAATTGCGGGCATCTCGCTCGAGGGCTAGGACTGACGTGCTCGGGCCCTTCGAACAGCGAGGTGAGTGACGTGTCCACTGTTGCGTCGGCGGCGACCGACCGGGAGCGCGCGACCGCAGTCGCGGCGTGGCGTGCCTGGGCGACGAGGCACCGGGTGTGGTCGGCACTGATCGCCGGCCTCGTCGCCGTGCACATCGGCACGATCGTGGGCTTCTGGCTCGGCGACTTCGGGCTGAGCCGGATGGACTGGCCGACGGCGAACGGCCTGGTCTACGTACCCAAGGCTTCTCCGGTCGTCCAGTTCGTCATCGGAGGGATGGCGCACTACGTGGACGGCGTGCTCTTCGCTCTCGTGTACGCGATCGCGCTGGCCCCCTTCCTGCCGTTCAGGTCGACCGCCACGGGGAACCTCCTCAAGGGCCTGGTCTTCGGCACGGTGCTGGCCGTCGTCGCGCTGCTGATCATGACGCCGCTGGTGTACGCGCCGGCGCGCGGCTCCGAGGCCGGGTTCTTCAGCAGCAACTTCGGCTGGAGCTACATCATCAGCGTCTTCATCTTCCACTGGGTCTACGGGCTCCATCTCGGGCTGATCTACAACCCCGACGACGCCGTCGCTCGCCCACCCGCTGACCGTCTGGAGTAGACCGGCGGCAGCGGCCGTAGGCTCCTCACGTGGCCTCGTTGACCGACCTGCTGCGCCAGCGCACCGAGCTCAGCGACGCGGACGCCGAGTGGCTGCGCCTCCTGGTCGGCGACTGGCAGCTGCTGTCGGACCTGTCGTTCGCCGACCTGGTGCTGTGGGTGTCGGTGCCGGACGGCTGGCTCGCCGTCGCGCACGTGCGCCCGACCACGGGTATGACGGCGTTCGTCGAGGACGTCGTCGGGCAGGTGGCGGCGCGGGGCCGGCGTCCGCAGATCGACCGCGCGTACGACGAGCAGCGCATCTGCCGCGAGCGCGACCCCGACTGGCGCGACGACGTGCCGGTGCGCGAGGAGACGATCCCGGTGGTGTGTGACGGCCGCACGCTCGCCGTCCTGTCGCGGCACACGAACCTGTCGACGATGCGCACGCCGAGCCGGCTCGAACTCACCTACCTGGCGTGCGCCGACGCGCTCGCGGGCATGGTGGCGAGCGGCGGGTTCCCGGTGAGCGGCGCGCCGACCGGCTCTCGCCGGGGCGCCCCGCGGGTGGGCGACGGGCTGATCTGCCTGGACGTCGACGGTGAGGTCACGTACGCCAGCCCGAACGCGGTGTCGGCGTTCCACCGGCTCGGGCACGACCGATCACTGGTGGGTCAGTCGCTCGCCGAGGTGACGACGGCGCTGCTGCGCGGACGCGAGCAGGTCGACGAGGGGCTGCCGCTCGTGCTCACCGGCAAGGCGCCGTGGCGGGCCGACGTCGAGGCGTCCGGCACCGGCCTGAGCGTGCGGGCGATCCCGCTCACGGTCGAGGGCAAGCGCGACGGCGCGCTGCTGCTCGTGCGTGACGTCACCGAGCTGAGACGCCGTGAGCGCGAGCTGCTGAGCAAGGACGCCACGATCCGTGAGATCCACCACCGGGTGAAGAACAACCTGCAGACCGTCGCCGCGCTGCTGCGCCTGCAGTCGCGGCGGATGGACGACCCGGCCGCCCGGACGGCACTCGACCAGGCCGAACGACGGGTGGCCGCCATCGCGCTGGTGCACGAGACCTTGTCGACCGGCTACGACGAGACCGTCGACTTCGACGAGGTGGCGGCGCGCGGGCTGTCGACCCTGGTGGAGGTGGCCCGGCCCGGAGGAGCGGTGCGCACGCGGCACGAGGGGCGGTTCGGCCGGATGCGCGCCGAGGACGCCACGGCCCTGTCGCTGGTGCTCACCGAGCTGGTGCAGAACGCGGTGGAGCACGGGCTGGCCGGTCGAGACGGCGTCGTGACGGTGACCGCCGAGCGCACGACGTCCGACGGCGACGACCGGCTCGAGGTGCACGTGAGCGACGACGGCGCGGGGCTCGGCGCCCAACCCGACCCCGGCGGCCTGGGCAGCCAGATCGTGCGGGCGCTGGTGACCGAGCTGCGCGGGCAGATCAGCTGGGACGAGCGTTTCGGCGGCGGCACCGACGTCCGGCTCGACCTGCGGCCGCGGCCGCTCGAGGAGTAGGCCGGGCATGGAGCGCACGCGACGACGCCCCGGCCGATACCGGCCGGGGCGTCGTCAGCGAACTACAGGGTGCGGGGTCAGACCGCCCGGCGGGCTCGAGCGTTGCGTCGCTTGAGTGCGCGGCGCTCGTCCTCCGACAGGCCACCCCACACACCGGCGTCCTGCCCGGACTCCAGCGCCCACTTCAGGCACGTGTCCATGACGGGGCAGCGACGGCAGATGGCCTTCGCTTCCTCGATCTGCAGCAGGGCGGGTCCGGTGTTTCCGATCGGGAAGAACAGCTCGGGATCCTCGTCGAGGCAGGCAGCGCGGTGGCGCCAGTCCATCGGGATCGATCTCCTGTCGTTGTGCGGGGGTGTCGGCACGGCCGTGCTCGACTCCGGTGGCGAGCAGGTGGTGCTGTTTCGTGCGGTGCGGGGTTCGTGCTCTTGCTGGTCGTGCTCGTGCTGGTCGTGCTCATGCTCGTCGTGCTCTCCCGACGATGGTGCGCGCCGGACGGCGACTCCGCACGTCGGATGCTTGTGAAGGGCTTCACGAGCGAGATACCAGAGCAACGCGCAGAAGATCGCCGGTGTTCCAGCCTCACACCTCGCGTGCTCGCCGCACAAGGGGTATCCGTGATCGTTCTGTGATGGACACCGAGGCATGCATCACACAGCGTAGGTGATCAGGGCTCATCCGGTCACGCACGGTGCGATTGGACACGCTAGCGTGTCGTGGTGCCCATGGCTGCCGACGACCCCCTCGACCCGCCGTCCGCAGCGCCCGACCACCCGAACGGCCGTGCGGACGACGGTGGCGACGGCTCCCGGATCGTTTCAGCCGGTGGCGCGGGCGGGCCGGACCCGCGCGCGCCGTGGCGGCTGCTCGCCCGGGTGCTGGTGGGGCTCGAGGCGATCGCGCCGCTCGCCTTCGCGCTCTTCGGCTTGGTGCAGCTGCTCACCGGCGGCTCGGTCGTGCAGCGCAACGAGACCATGCTGGTCGTGCTGCTGGCCGTCGTCGGGCTGGCGTTGCTGTACGTCGCCTACGCCGTCGGGCACGGGCGCAAGGCCGTGCGCACCGCGACCCTGCTGTGGCAGGCGCTGCTCGTGCTCGCGCTCGTGCCGGCGATGTGGGGTGCGGGTCAGCAGGCGCTCGGTCTCGGCGTCCTGATCCTCGCCGTGGTCACCGGCTACGCGACGGTGCGGGCGACGTCCGACCTCTGACCCCCGCGCTCCCCAACCCCCCGGCGTGCAGCTCGTGCACTGCGGATCCAGAGCGCAGGCCTGGGTCGGGCCGGTCAGGGCTGGGCGTCGTCGACGCCGCGGCGCAGGTCGTCGACCGTGCGAGCGAGCAGCCGCGACACGTGCATCTGCGAGATGCCGAGCTCGTCGGCGATCTCGCGCTGGCTGAGCCCGCGGAAGAACCGCAGCGCGAGGATGCGCTTCTCGCGCTCGGGCAGGCGGTGCAGCAGCGGCCGCAGCGACTCGCGCTCGACCACGTCCTCGAGCGCCTGGTCGAGCTCGGCGACGACTGCCTGGTCACCGGGCTCGTCGGTGAGCGGCACCGTCGAGCTCGTGTGCAGGGCCTCGAGCGCCTCGAGCGCGTCCTCCTCGTCGACGCCGAGCCGCTCGGCGATCTCGCGCACAGTCGGCTGGCGGCCCAGCTCCTGCGCCAGGGTCGCGCGGGCACCGCCGAGCTTGGCGTGCAGCACCTGCAGCCGGCGCGGCACCCGCACCGACCACACCCGGTCGCGGAAGTAGCGCTTGATCTCGCCGACGATGGTCGGCGTCGCGTACGTCGCGAGCGTCGCGCCACGCGAGGGGTCGAAGCGGTCGACGGCGTTGATCAGACCGATGGTGCCGACCTGGACGAGGTCGTCGAGCGGCTCGCCGAGGTGGCGGTAGCGGCCGGCGAGGTAGTGCACGAGCGGCAGGTGGGCCTCGACGATCCTGTCGCGCAGCGGCCCCCGCCGCGGGTCGTCGGCGGGCAGGCGGTGCAGCTCCTCCAGGGCGTCGGCCGCGGCGGCGAGGTCAGGCAGCGCCTCGCTTACGCCCACTGCCCTGCACCGGCCCGCACCACGAGGCGCAGCCAGGTGCGAGGGCGACCCGCGGCGTCGTCCTCGTAGCCCGACTCCAGCGAGTCGACGAGAGCTGACAGCACCGCCCACGCGTAGCCGGTGCGCTCCGGCAGGTCGGCGCGCGGGCCGGTGACGTCGACGGTGAGCGCGGTGTCGTCGAGGCGGAACACGCAGCTGATCTGCTCGGTGGCCTGCACCGAGCCGGGGGCGTGGACGAGCAAGGTGCAGGCTTCGTCGACGGCGATCCGCAGGTCCTCGATCCGGTCGAGGGTGAGGTCGAGCCGGGCCGCCAGCCCGGCGGTGGCCGCCCGCACCACCGCGACGTACTGCGCGAGCGCAGGCACCGAGAGCTCGACGACGTCGGTGCGCGGGGGCGTCACCTCGTCGGCGGGCGTCGTGATGGCTGGTGGCACCGCTCCATCCTCGCGCCTCTGCGCGGGTACGTCCACGCGCTGCTCCTTCACGATCGCGCCGCGAGCGCGGTGAGGGCGTCACCATCCAGTCGGAACACGGTCCACTCGTCCTGGGGCGCGGCACCGAGCGAGCGGTAGAAGCCGATCGACGGCTCGTTCCAGTTGAGCACCCACCACTCCAAGCGCCCGTAGTCGCGCTCGACGCAGATCTGCGCGAGCCGGGCGAGCAGGGCGGTGCCGAGGCCGCTGCCGCGGTGCGCGGGCTGGACGAACAGGTCCTCGAGCCAGACGCCGTGGCGGCCGAGCCAGGTCGAGAAGGTGACGTACCAGACGGCCATGCCCACGATCTGGGTGTTGCCGCCGGAGTCGGTCACCTCGGCGACGATCGCGTGGCTGCGGGCGGTCGCCGGGTCGGGCGGGAAGAGCGCGGTGTGCAGGTGGGCTTCGGTGGCCTCGACGGCGTCGGGTGCGCGCTCGTAGTCGGCGAGCTCCTGGATCAGGCGCAGGATCGCCGGGACGTCGTCGGGGGTGGCGTCGCGCAGCCGCTGGGCGGTGTCTGGCATGCCTCGGAGGCTAGCGCTGCGGCGGTAGCCTTCACGCCGAGATGACACGCGTGCCCGACGAAGCCCGGCTGACCGGCGATCCCGCGGCGACGGCGTCCTTCGAGGACGTCGCCCGGCGGGCTCAGCACCGCACCCTCGGCACGCTGGTGTCGACCCAGGCGCTCGGTGGGGTCGGTGTGAGCGCCGCGGTGTCGGTGAACGCGCTGCTGGCCAAGGACGTGTCGGGGTCGGAGAAGCTCGCGGGCCTGGCGCAGACGTCGGCGGTGGTGGGCGCGGCGGTGGTGGCCGCGCTCCTCGCGCGGGTGATGAGTCGGCACGGGCGGCGTCCGGGCCTCACGCTCGGGTACCTGCTCGGCACGGCGGGCGCGGTGATCGCCATCATCGCGGGCACGATCCGGTTCTTCCCGCTGCTGCTCGTGGGCTCGGCGCTGCTCGGCTCGGCGACGGCGGCGAACAACCAGTCCCGTTACGCCGCAACGGATCTCTCGCACCCAGACCACCGCGGGCGGCACCTCAGCCTCGTGGTGTGGGCGACGACGATCGGCTCGGTGTTCGGGCCCAACCTGGCCGGGCCCGGAGGCGCGGTGGCGCGCTGGGTGGGCGTGCCCGCGATGACCGGGCCGTTCATCTTCTCCGCGGTCGGCATGCTGCTCGCGGCCGGCGTCATGACGCTGCGACTGCGGCCCGACCCGCTGCTGCTCGCGCGCTCGCACCGCGAGGCGGAGGCGGCCGAGCTGCACCCTGCGGTGGACGACGTCCCTGACGTCACGGGGCTCGCCCCGGCGGCCGAGGCGGCGGCGGTGCGCGCGTGGCCGGTGATCCGGTCGAGCCCGCGCATCCTCGCCGCGACGGCGGGCATGGCGCTCTCGCAGGCCACGATGGTGTCGGTGATGGTGATGACGCCCATCCACATGGACCACGGCCACGCCTCGCTCGAGATCATCGGCCTGGTCATCAGCGTGCACATCCTCGGCATGTACGCGTTCTCCCCGCTCGTGGGCTGGCTGGTCGACCGGGTCGGCAGCATCCCGGTGCTCGCCGCAGGTGGCGTCACGTTGCTGGCGTCGCTGGCGCTCGCGGGCTCGTCGCATCCTGGGGCGTCGTGGACGCTGGGCGTGGGGCTGTTCTTGCTCGGGGTCGGCTGGTCGCTCGGCGCGGTGTCGGCGTCCACGCTGCTGACCGCTGCGACGCCGGCCGAGTACCGCCCGCAGGTGCAGGGCACCACCGACATGATCGTGGGTTTCACCGCGGCGGCCGGGGGAGCGGTGGCCGGGCTCATCGTCGGGTGGCTGGGCTTCGGCTGGCTCAACGCGTTCGCGGCGGTGCTGGCGTTCGGTGTGGTCGCCGCGGCTCAGGCTGCGCGGGCGGCGCACCGCACCACGTGACGACAGCAGAGAAGTGGGGCACCGCGTCAGCTCGCGGTGCCCCACTTCTCTGTTCTGGGCGCAGCGGCCTGCGGCAGGGCGACCTGCACCGGCGTCGCCCGGCCGCGGACGACGAGCAGCCCGCGGCCCGGCGTCCGGACGTCGGGACGCTCGGCTGCGACGCCGAAGACGTCCCCGTCGAGCGGCCGCTCCGGCTGCAGCAGGACGCCCGTGCGGTGCCGTCGGACCGCGGCCGCCAGGCCGGTGAACGAGCTCGTCAGGGCGTCGGTGGTCGAGGCGACGACGAGCGCCCGGCCCGGTGACGCCCACGACGTCCACGCAAGCAGCCGACCAACGACGGCATCGGGCAGCCGGTCGACGTCGTCGACGAGCAGGCACGCGACGCCGGGTGCCGGCTCGGAGTCGGCCAACCTCAGCGGGTCACGCACCGGCCAGGGGCCATGGGCGAGCGGTGAGGTGGAGTCGGCCACGGCCAGCACGCCGACTGCCCGTTCGTGCAGCTGCGCTGCCCAGGACGCGAGCGTCGACGACCGCCCGCTGCCTGCCGGGCCGGCCACGGTGACGACGGGTGCGCACGATACGTCCAGCTGCATCGCCTCGACCTCGTCGCCTCCGACCCCCACGCGCACTCCCAGGCCGGTCGGGTGGCCTTCGCCGTCGGCCGTGAGCTCAGCGTGGTGAGGCAACGCCCGTAACCGCAACGGCTGGGTGGCGGACGTCCGGCCGGCGTGCTGCTCACGAACCGCCTGGACCCGACGGCGAACCTCGGCGTCATCACCGGACCACACGACCTGCACCTCGTGGCCGGCCGGAAGGTGCACGGCTCGTCCCGGTGGCTGGTGGGTGAGAGGAGAGGGCGAGGCGGCGCCGGCCAGGAGCAGGTCGGTGGGGTCGGCGGTGCGCAGCATCAGCCGCTCCGGCAGCAGAGCGGACACCCGCGCGGACAGGACGGCGCGTCCCCCGGTGACGACGGCGCGAAGACCCCACCGCTCGCCGTCGCGCAGCAACCCGAGCAGCTCGTCAGTCGTGCGGCCGTGATCGCGAGCGTCGAGGGACTCGGCCACGGCTTCCCAGCCGTCGACGAGGAGCAGGGTGTGCGGGCTGCGTGGGGGCTCGCGCAGCAGTCGCTGCACCAGTCGTGCGACGGCCGCCGGCTGGCTGCTCACCGTCGTCGTGCCCAGGTGCGGCAGGTCGGCGAGCGCGGGGCCGACCCGCGGCGACCCTTCGATGACGTGCACGTGCAGGTCATCGGCGCTGAGTTGCTCGCAGGCTGCGAGGGCCAGGGCGATGCAGGCGGTCGACTTGCCGGTGCGGGCCATGCCGCACACCGCCAGGTGGGACGAGGTGGTGGCGTCCCAGACCAGCTGATGACGCTCGCCGAGATCGGGTCGGTCGGCGATCGCGTACGGCACCGAGGTGGCCGCTGGCGTGCCAGCGACCAGGTCGGCCGGCAGCACGAGGTCGGGCAGCGGGGGGAGCCACGGGCTGGGTGGGGGCACGGCGCGGCACGCGGCCGCAGCCTGCTGCAGAGCACGCACCAGCGGCCATGGTCCGGCGCCTGAGTTGCTCACCCGGCCGCGTCCGGCACCGGTCGTGGTCGGGCCCGTCCTGCTCGGCGTGCCGAGTGCCAGCGGCCGCACCGACACGGTCTGCGGCGAGGCCCCGTCGGTGGGTTCGGCGACCAGGGCGACCTGGACGGGCACGAGTGCGTCGGATCCCGTGCGGAGCACGGCTCGGCCGGGCACGTCGACCGGAAGCAACGCGGCGTCCGGGACGTCGACGACGTCGTCGGACTCGGCCCGGTCGCGCACGCGCAGGCAGATTCGCAGGTTGACGTTGGCCTTGATGTCGGCCGTGACGACACCGGCCGGTCGCTGCGTGGCCAGCACCAGGTGCACGCCGAGCGACCGCCCGATGCTGGCCAGCCGCACGAGCCCGTCGAGGAACCCCGGCAGCTCGTCGGCGAGCAGGCGGAACTCGTCGACCACGAGAACCAACCGCGCGAGCGGTTCAGGAGCGCGCCCGGTGTCGCGCAGTGCGAGGTACCCGGTGAAGTCGCTCGCTCCCACGCTCGCGAACAGCCGCTCGCGGCGGGTGAGCTCGGCCTGCAACGACGCCAGAGCGCGGTCCGCCAGGTGCGCGTCGAGGTCCGTGACCAGGCCGGCCACGTGGGGGAGGTCCGACAGCTCACGGAACGCCGCTCCACCCTTGTAGTCGACGAGGACGAAGGCCAGCTCGTCCGGGCGGTTACCCAGCGCCAACGAGCACACGAGGGTCTGCAGCAGCTCTGACTTGCCCGCGCCGGTCGTCCCGGCGACCAGAGCGTGCGGGCCGTCGCGCAGCAGGTCCACGTGCACGGGGCCGTCCTCTCCGGCGCCGATCACTGCCCTCGTGGTGCGAGGCGAGCGCCGCCACGCGGATGCCACGTCGTCAGCGGACGACGGGTCGAAGCCGCAGACGTCTGCGAGCAGCACACGGTCGGGCAGGCGCCCCGGCTCTGGCGTGGCGTCCCTCAACGGCGCGAGGGCTCGCGCCACCTCCAGCGCCCAGACCTCGGCGACGGCGTCGACCACCAGCTCGGCGCTCCGTCCGTCGCGGCGGGTCAGCGTCGACGGCTGGCGGTCGGCAATCGTGAGCACCGCGTCGCACCGGCTCGGCAGCTGCTCCGCGAGAGCAGCGCCGGCGACGACGTGGACGCCGGCTCGCGGGCCGTCGTCGAGCAGGACGGCGAACGACGGGTCGCTCGCCCACGCCGCCACGTCGTGAGCGACGACCACCAGGCGCGGTGACAGTGGCGGCCCTGCGGGCCCGCTCACCAGCTCCAGGCGACGACGCACCTCGTGGGCCAGCCCGGCAGGCGTGTCGTGACGGTGGTGCGGGAGCCATCGCGTCCAGCGGCCGTCGTCGTCCAAGGCCACGACGCGCACGGCCCGCGGTGAGCACTGCACGGCGAGCTGAGCCACGAGCAGGCGCAGAACCCCGCCGACCGCATCGGGAGAACCGCTGACACCCAGGTGCCCGGCCTCCGCCAGGTCGAGCACCACGGGCGCGTTGGCGAGCACCGGACGCGTCGCGCCGTCCTCGGTCTGCACCTCGACCTCGGAGGGCACGTCGCCGCACCCCAGAGCGACCTGGAGCAGGTCGGAGTCGTCGGGTCCGCGCTCCCAGAGCCGGTGCCCGGGTAGTCGGGCGGTCTCGAGCAGCAACGCCGGGTCGGGGAACGCAGCCCGCCGAAGCGCCAGGTCGGCTGCGACCGCCTGGTCGACCAGCGCACAGGTGCGGCGGTCACCGGCCTGCCACGCGGCGTGCTGCTCGTGGTCGCGACGGCGACGACCCCGCCGTTCGACGAGCTGGCTCACGCCCATCGTGAGCGGGCTCATCAGCCCCAGAGCCAGGTAGGTCGGTTGGCGCGTGAACCACGCGAGCGGGGCGCAGAGCAGCAGGGGTGCCAGCATGGCGATCCACGGCCAGGGGGCGTGCTCTGCCGGCTGGGGTGGTGGACGGCGACGGAACCGGACGCCCACCGGTGCAGCGGCGGTGCGTGGACCTCGGGTGACGGCGACGAAGCCGTCGCCGGTGTCGCGCTGAGCGGCCGGACGGCTCGACGGAGTGCGGACGGCGAACGTCGTGCCTCCGGCGAGGATGCGCGTGCCCGGTGGGCATTCGACACCGCCGGCCGGCAGCGGTGAACCCTCGACCAGCGTGCCGTTGCTCGAGCCGAGGTCGTGGAGGGTGAGGCCGCCGCTGCCGAGACGCAGCTCGTAGTGGCGGCGCGACAGCAGCGGGTCGGCGACGTCGAGGCTGGCCGAGGCGCCGCGACCCACCGTCGTCGAGCCGGCTGACAGCGGCAGGACGGTGCCGGCGTCCGGCCCGGACACCACGTGCAGGGCGAGCGTGCTGCGTGGCGTGTGCAGGTCGGTGGGCCACGTTCGGGCGGCCACGAGGAGTGCGCCGTGGACGAGCGGCCGGCGGCCGAGGGGGGTGGTCGCAGCGATGGCCGCGCCCCCCGTTGACAGCGACGTGGGCGCGTCCGTGATGCCGGCGCCGACCAGGGCGCGGACCAGGTCGGCCGCCGTCGAGCCATCCGGTGCCTCGACCTCGACGTCGCAGGGATCGCACGGGCGGTCCGCGCGGACCACGGTGCAGCGCAAGGAGATCACACCCCGAGTCTGGCCATCGCGGCGCGGTGTGGTCTGCCGTCATCCACAGGTGGGCTGTGACAGTGCAGTTTTCCACAGCACGAGGCCCGGGCGCTTTCGGTGATATGTCCGGATCTTCTACAGTGGCCCCGGCTGCCTCGGGGGCGGCCAGGACGGGGGCACATCATGGAGGCGCTGCGCCGGGTCGAGGCGGACGTGCGCGAGCTGATCCGCCGGTCGAACGTCGACCCGGACACCGACCGTGCAGCGGTGACCCGGATGGTCGACGAGGCGCTGGCGGACTACGAGGAGCGGTCGCTTCGCAGTCAGCTGCCACCCCTCGGTGACGTCACGTCCGCCCGCCGTCGGGTCATCGACGCGGTCGCCGGCTTCGGTGCCCTGCAACCGTTCCTGGACGACCCAGCGGTCGAGGAGATCTGGATCAACGAGCCGGGGAAGGTGTTCGTGGCCCGGGCCGGGGTCGCGGAGCTGACGACGACGATCCTCGGCGCTGCTGAGGTCTGCGACCTGATCGAGCGCATGCTCAAGTGGTCGGGCCGACGCATTGACCTGTCGTCGCCGTTCGTGGACGCGATGCTCCCCGACGGATCGCGGCTTCACGTCGTGATCCCTGACGTCACGCGAGAGCACTGGGCGGTCAACATCCGCAAGTTCGTCGTGCGCGCCAAGCACCTGGACGACCTCGTCGGGCTCGGCACGCTGACTCCGCAGGCCGCCCGGTTCCTGACCGCCAGCGTCGCCGCCGGTCTGAACGTCCTGGTCTCCGGCGGCACCCAGGCAGGAAAGACCACCCTCCTGAACTGCCTCGCAGCGGCCGCGGGTCCACGCGAGCGCATCGTGACCTGTGAGGAGGTGTTCGAGCTGCAGATCGACGCCCGTGACGTCGTGGCCATGCAGTGCCGTCAGCCCAGTCTCGAAGGCACAGGCGAGATCCCCTTGCGGCGCTTGGTCAAGGAGGCGTTGCGCATGCGCCCCTCGCGGCTGGTCGTGGGTGAGGTGCGACAAGGCGAGAGCCTCGATCTGCTGCTGGCGCTCAACAGCGGGCTGCCCGGCATGGGAACGGTCCACGCGAACAGCGCGCGGGAGGCGCTGACGAAGATGTGCACCTTGCCTCTGCTGGCCGGTGAGAACGTCAGCGCCCGCTTCGTCGTGCCCACGGTGGCCGCCAGCATCGACCTCGTCGTGCACGTGGCCTTGGAGCCGTCCGGTCGGCGTCGGGTACGCGAGGTCGTCGCCGTACCGGGACGGGTCGAGGGGGACGTCATCGAGACCACCGACCTGTTCAGCACCCGGGGCGGACGGCTGGAGCGCGCCAACGGGTTCCCACCGCACGTCGAGCGGTTCGAGCGAGCGGGCATCGACGTGGCGGCCCTGCTCGCTGCCGACGGCGAGCTGGTGGCCTCGTGAGCGGCGGTGGGTGGTGACGGCACTCGGACTCGGGCTCGTGCTGGGCTGCGGTCTGTTCTGCCTGTGGTGGTCGTGCTGGTCAGTCCCCGCGCGCTCATCGAGGCGACGACCTTCACGGTTGCGTGAGCTCGTGCACCAGGCCGGGCTGCCAGAGCTCGCGCCGCGGGCCGTCCTGGCGGCATGCGTCCTGTGCGCCGGCCTGGTGCTCGTTCTGGCTGCAGCCATCACTCGCACGCTGCCCGTGGCGGCCTGCCTCGCCCTGCTCGCCGGTGGCTCACCGCTGATGGCCCTGCGCGCGCGAGCGCAGCGGCGCCAGACCGACCTCCGACACGCCTGGCCGGACGCCGTCGACCACCTGGCCTCGGCGGTGCGCGCCGGGCTGTCGCTGCCGGAGGCGCTCGCAGCGCTGGCCGTGCGCGGTCCCGCCGACCTGCGCGCCGGCTTCGCGGCCTTCGAGGTGGACTACCGCGCGACGGGGCGCTTCGATCTCGCGCTCGACGAGCTGAAGGTCCGGCTCGCGGACCCGGTCGCCGACCGCGTGGTCGAGTCACTGCGCCTCGCCCGACAGGTCGGTGGCACCGACCTGGGGCGCCTGCTGCGCACGCTGGCGGACTTCTTGCGCTCTGACGCCCGGCTGCGTGGCGAGCTCGAAGCGAGACAGAGCTGGACCGTCAACGCGGCCCGCCTGGCCGTCACGGCGCCGTGGGTCGTCCTGTTGGTGCTCGCCACGAGGCCCGAGTCGTTGGCGGCGTACTCACGCCCGGCCGGCGTGGTCGTACTGGGCGTCGGGGCCGCGGTGAGCGCCACCAGCTACGCCCTGATGCGGCGCATCGCGCGCTTGCCCGCTGAGCGGAGGGTCCTGCGGTGACGCCGACGGGCTTGCTGATCACGGGTTCCCTCGTGGGTGGTCTGCTCGGGCTGGGCCTGGCCGTGGTCGTCCGCTACCTGCCCCTCCTGCGCCGGCCGTCGCTCGAGGCCCGGCTCGCGCCGTACGTGGCCGACGTGCTCCCAGAGAGTCGCTTGCTGGTCCCGCACGGCGTCGGGAGCGCTGTTCCGGTGCTGCAGCGCCTTGTCGCGCGAGGCGCGAGACGTGTCGCCGCGCGCCTGCAGCTGCTGCTCGGCGGTGCGTCGTCGGTGCAGCGCCGCCTCGACCGGGCGGGCCGAGGGGTGGACGTCGAGTCCTTTCGCGCCGAGCAGGTCGTCTGGGGCGCGCTCGGTGGGCTCGCGGGTGGCGTCGTCGCTGGCGCGCTGTGGTGGGGACGCCAGGCAGCCCCGGTCGCGTTGTCAGTGCTCGTGCTCGCGGCTGTAGGCGGTGGGTTCGCGGCTCGCGACTGGGCCCTCACGCAACAGGCACGTCGACGCGAACGACTGATGATGGCGGAGTTCCCCACCGTCGCCGAGATGCTCGCTCTCGCCGTCGGTGCCGGGGAGGGACCGGTCGCGGCCTTGGAGCGCGTGGCCCACCTGTCGCACGGCGAGCTGGCGGCGGAGCTGCGTCGCACCCTCGCCGATGCCCGCGCAGGGGCGTCGTTCGTGCAGGCCCTGCAGGGACTGAGCACCCGCACTGACCTCGCACCGCTGGTGCGGTTCGTGGACGGCGTCGTCGTAGCGGTCGAGCGCGGCACGCCGCTGGCGGAGGTGCTGCGAGGGCAGGCCCAGGACGTCCGCGAGGCCGGACACCGCGAGCTGACGGAAGCCGCCGGCCGCAAGGAGATCGCGATGATGGTTCCGGTGGTCTTCGGGGTGTTACCCGTGACCGTGCTGTTCGCCGTCTATCCCGGTTTCGCGTTCCTGCGCATGGGCTGGTGACCGTGAGGACACCCGACGACATGACGACACGACTCGACACGACACAACACGGCACGGCACAACACGACACGAGGAGACGCACAGAGGATGACAAGGCAGCTGACGCACCGACTCCGGCGCGCCTGGATGACCCTGCTGCAGCGGGTGCTCGCGGGCGGCGCGGCCGACCGAGGCGACGTCCCTGGCTGGGTGCTCGTCACGATGATGACCGCAGGGCTGGTGGCCGGGCTCTGGGCCGTGGCCGGGGACGCGCTCAACGACCTGTTCCGCAACGCGGTGAACGGTGTCAGTGGTCCGTGAAGCGCAGGGCGGGGGACGACGGCTCCGCGGCGGTCGACTTCGCCCTGGTGGGTGGGCTGCTCACGCTGGTGTTCATGAGCGTCGTGCAGCTCGGGCTGCTGCTGCACGTGCGGTCGACGCTCATCGACTGCACCGCGGAGGCCGCCCGGGCCGGCGCGCTGGCCGGGCACTCGGCGTCCGACAGCCCGATGCGCCTGCGCCAGCTGCTGGCTGCCGAGCTCGGGGCGGGCTACGCCTCGCGGGTTCGGGTGACCGGCGCGGAGCGGACGACGGTCGGAGACGTCGAGGTCGTGACCCTGACCGTCTCGGCGCCGGCACCGGTCGTCGGGCTGGCCGGGCCGACGCATGGCCTGGTCGTGACCGCACACGCCGTCGCAGAGCCGCGGTGACGACGCCCCGCTGGGGCGCCGACGCGGGCAGCGCCCTCGTGGAGTTCTGCCTGCTGGTCGTGCTGCTGCTCGTGCCCGTCGTGTACCTGGTGGTGGCGCTGGGTCGGTTGGAGGCCGGTGCCTTCGCGGTGCACCGGGCGGCGCGAGAGGCCGGACGCGCGTTCGTCACCGGGGTCGACGACCGCGACGGGCGCTCGCGTGGACGAGCGGCCGCCGAGCTGGCCTTCACCGATCTGGGCTTCGGCTCGGCAGAGCACGCGGTCGAGCTGGGATGCCGCCAGGCAGACTGCCACCTCCCCGAGTCTCGCGTCGAGGTGCTCGCCGTGCTCGACGTCCGGCTTCCGGCCGTGCCCCGGGGGCTCGACCGGGCGATCCCGCTGCATCTACAGCTCAGCGCGCACCACGTGGTCACCGTCGACCGGTTCGTCGCTCGATGAGGTCACCCACTCGCCCCGACGACGACGGGCAGATCACCATCCTCGCGCTCGGGTTCGCGCTCATCGCCTTCGTCCTGGTCGCGGTGGTGGCGGACGTCGCAGCCGTGCACCTGGCGCGCACCCAGCTCACCGACGTCGCCGAGGCCGCTGCTCTCGACGCCGCCGACGCGCTCGCCGACACCGCGTACCGAGACGGCATCGACGGGGCGCGCAGGTCGCCCGCCGTGCCGGTCACCGACGACTCGGTGCGCCGCCAGGTCGGGCGCTACCTCGCCACCTACGAGCCGACGTCCCGCCTCGAGGCCGTGCGCGTGCTGCCCGGCACCGGCTCGGCGGACGGTCAGAGCGCCACCGTGGCGCTGGCCGGTCGGGCGCGACTCCCGGTCGCCGCCTTCGTCGTCGCGTCGTGGAACACAGGCGTCACGGTGACGGCCACCGCGACGGCGCGGTCCCCGTTGCGTCGGTGAAGGTGATGACGCCGCCCCTCGTGTAAGACGGCCCTCGAGATGTCCGCTGAAATCACGGTCAGCCGTGCTTCTCGCGTGGCACGATCCTCCGGGGCAAGGAGCTCAGTCGATCTCGGCACCTTGGCCGGCGCGGACTGCGCGTCGTTGCGCTCGAGGGCGGGCGAGGTCACGGCGGCCATGAGATCGACACGAGAGCAGAGGAAGCGGATGCCGGAGGAGAACGCTGCGGTCGAGACCCCGGCGCGCGCTGACCACCCGACACCTACGCCGCGCCCGCATGGTCGTCGTTGGCTCGTCGTGGCAGCGCTTTCGATGGCTGGCGCCATGGTGCTCGGGTCTGGCGCGGCTGGCTGGTGGCTGGCGAATCGAACGCTCGTTGCCTCGCACCACGACGCGCCCGACCCCAAGTCACCACCTCCTTCGCAGGACGTCTCGCCCGCTCAGATGCCCGACGTTCGGGGCCTTCGGGCGGCAGTCGCTCAGCAGGTCCTCGTCGACGCGGCGATCCCGGTGAACGCGATCTCCACCCACGACGCGCCATCAGCCGCCACCCCCGGTGTCGTGGTCGAGCAGACTCCAGCCTTCGGTGAAGACGATGTCTCGAAGGTCGATCTCGGAATCGCCGTGCCGGTCACGATGCCCGACCTGGCCGGCAAGAGCCAGGACGAGGCCGTCGAGACCCTCTCGGGATTCGGCGTCGGCGTGAGCGTCGCCTACGCCTACTCGAAGGACGTCACCGCCGGCCGCGTCCTGTCGACGACGCCGGCGATCGGGAAGCGCCTGGGTCCGACGGCGTCGATCACGGTCGCGACGAGCGGGTCGACCCTTCCCCTGTCGCAGGTCAACACCGTCGCCGGGGGATGCGACTCCGCGCAGAACGTGGCGGTCAACGGCCACGACTACGCCACGGCGTTGGGGTGCTCGACCGACACGACTGCTGCCGCCAGCACCACGTGGGTGCTGTCGAAGACGGTTGATCGCTTGGTCGCGACGGTCGGCATCGCGGACGACGAAGCGCCGGGTGCGTCCGCGCCCTACGCGGTCATCGTCGACGGCAAGGTCGTCGCCAAGGGGACAGCAGCATTCGGCGCATCGACGAAGATCGACGTGCGTTGCACCGGTGCGATCCAGCTCACGATCCGCGTCGGCCCGGCCTCCGCCGAGGACGTCACCGTGGAGTTCGGCGACGCCGTGGTCTACGGGTCCGACCAGGGCATCGCGCGGCTGGCGAAGCTTCAGTGAGGGTCAGGGGGATCCTGGCCGCCGCTGCTCTGGCTGCGCTCGCCGTCGCAGGAGGGGCCGCGGCGGGCCACCAGACGGCGAGCGCGACACCCACTGCGACGACGGCCTCAGACGTGGTGCCGCCCGTCGTGGTCGTCCTCGACCTGTCGGGCTCGATGAATGATGACGACGGCACGGGACTCATCAAGCTGACAGGTGCGAAGAAGGCCGTCGACGAGGTGATCCGAGGCCTCCCGTCGTCGCAGCCCTTTGGGTTGTGGACGTATCCCGGGGGAGCCGACGACTGCGGGTCGGGCTCCTTCGCCATCACGCCGGGAACCATCCGCGACCTGGCCGGGACGATCGCCCGGGCCGACGCCCTGACCGCCGACGGTGGCACCCCGACCGGTCCAGCCCTGCAGAGCGCAGCCGACGCCCTGACGTCGCAAGGCACCAGCAAGGCGACGCTGGTGCTGATCTCCGACGGAGAGAGCAACTGCGGCGACAGTCCCTGCACGGTGGCGAAGGACCTCGTCACCAAGGGCTTCGACGTCACGATCCACACCGTCGGGTTCCGGGTGTCCGCGCAGGGACGCAGCGAGCTCAACTGCGTGGCGTCGGCCACCGGGGGCACCTACGTCGACGTCGACAACAGCAAGGAGCTGAACCAGACCCTCAAGCGCCTCACCCGCGCACGGCTGCGGATTCAAGCTGCGGGCCAAGCCGGTCAGCTCGACCTCGCACTCGGTCGGCTCACGGTCACGGTCTCCAACGACTCCGCGGTGACGGCGAACGACGTCCAGCTTCTCCTGACGCTCGACCGCAACGCCCCGGCCATCGGGAACACGCTGCTGCGGATCGGCAACCTCCTGCCCGGAACGTCGGTCGTCCGAACATGGAGCGTGGGTTCGCCTGTCCGCTCGCCCGGCGCAGCCATCGGCCAGAACGACGCGACAACGACCAAGTTCGCCCTGCGCGCCTGGGCCAGGAACGCCGACGAGGTGTCCGCCAACGGAGTGGTCGGTCGCCGTGGCGCCGACAGCGGTCAGGTCACGATGAAGGACGACCTCGGCGACGTCTTTCGCAGACCTCTCGACGCTGGGCACCCCATCGTGATCCTCGGGGACTCGTACTCGGCCGGGGAGGGGACCTTCGACTACGTCGCCGCACCGCGCGGCGTCTCGGCCGCATGCCACCGAAGCAACAAGTCGTATCTCATCGCCGAGCTCGACCCAGGAGACGTCGTGAACCTGGCCTGCTCGGGTGCGGTCAGCTGGGACTTGTACTACGAGGACGGGCGATCCACCCCGCCACAGCTCACCCAGCTCGACGACCTCGATCGCGCCCCCGGAGCGGTGGTGATGACGCTTGGGGGAAACGACATCGGCTTCGCGGACATCGTCAGGGAGTGCGTGGTGAACAGCTGCGACGCGGACGCGGCGCAGATCGAGTCCTGGAACGACTCCGCTGACTCCCTTCGCACCTGGCTCGGGCCGGTCTACGAGGATGTGTGGAAGACCATCAACATCGAACGGCGACGCAAGCAGCGGAACGGGGCCTACGCGCCGGTCGTCGTCCTGGCGTACCCGCAGGTGACTCATGCGACGAAGTTCGGTGCGTGTGGGCGGATCGCGGGAGTCAAGCACACGATCGGTGCCGGCGAAGTGCGGGTGGCCAACAACCTGGTCGCGCACCTCAACGCGGCGCTGCGAGCTGCAGTCGCAGACGCCCGGAGTGCTGGGTACGAGGTGTACTTCGTGCAAGAGACCGCGGACGCGATGCTTCCGAACCACACCCTCTGCGATGGCCGCAACGCCTACGTGAACGACGTCCTCCCGATCCCCGCGGCCAAGTGGCCGCCGATCGATGCCAGGCCCGAGTCCGTCCACCCCAACATCTCCGGCTACGCGGCCGAGACCGGCGCGATCGTGGGTTGGTCAGCCGTCGTGACCCCCGTCCCGCCCGACACCAGCTCCCACGGCCCCACCGCCACGAAGGTGACGGACACGCCCTGGTCTCTCCTCCCGTTCGGCACCCCGTCGGTCGACGTCTCCGCACAACACACGGTCGACGGCTCGCTCCTCGACGGCGGACCAGTCATCATCCAGGGCACCGGCTACGAGCCGGGTGGGCCCGTCATCGTCTCGATCCACTCCACGCCTGCCGTCCTCGGAACGCTCATCGCTGACGAGGACGGAGACATTCGCGGCACGCTCCACCTACCTCCGAGGCTCGAGCTGGGCAGGCACGAGATCGTGGCATCCGGCAAGGGCGCCGATGGGACGTTCCGACAGGATCGTGTCGCTGTGTCGGTGCTCGCCCGTGCGCCGGCGTGGGTGCAGCTGGCGCTCGTCGGAACGTGTCTGCTCCTCGTCGTGGCTGTCGTGTGCACCGCCCTCTGGCGGCGGGGCTCGCGCGGGGGTCGGTCCACTGCGGAAGACTCGCCGAGAGCTCAGCCGAGCCGTCAGCCGTGAACTCGGGAGGTGACATGAGCAGTGCGGGCTCGCCGGCCGGATGGGACAGCGGGGCGGACGTCGGGCTGATCGTTGCCTCGCCGGACTCGCAAGGAGTCCATCCCGACCACGAGATCACCGAGGTCGTGGGTGCGCTGGAGGCCGCTGGGCTACGGACGATCGTGGTGCCCTGGACGGCGCGGGTGGACTGGGGCAACGTCCGCGCCCTGGTTCTCAAGTCTCCCTGGGACTACTCCATGCGATCCGAGGAGTTCGCACGCTGGCTCGACCACGTGGAGGACCAGGCCGTCGTCCTCAACCCTCCGGCCATCGTCCGCTGGAACTACGACAAGCGGTACCTGCGCGCACTCCTTGCGGGTGGTGTCAACGCGACGCCGTTCGTTACGGTCGACTCCCTCGACAGGGCGAAGGAGGCACTCGGCGACCTCGGTCGTGCCCGGGTCGTGGTCAAGCCGACGGTCTCGGCGGGGTCACGTCACACCGGTCTGTTCGAGGCGAGTGACCTCGCCGCGCTCCAGCTGGTAGCTCGCATCCTGGAGCTGGGGAAGACGCCCATGCTGATGCCCGCGCTCGATGCGGTCGAGCGGGAGGGAGAGCGGGGGCTCGTGTTCTTCGGAGGTGAGTTCTCCCATTGCGGGCGTAAGGCGCCCATCCTGGCCCGCGGGGGCGGATATCTCGGTGGCCAGTACACCGAGATCGTCGATCGTGACGAGCCGGACGCTGATGAGATCGAGCTGGGTGCGCATTGTCTGCGGTTGATCGCGGATGTAGCGACCGGCCTGGGGGTAGCGCCCCGGCACGCGACGCCGCTCTACGCGCGGATCGATGTCGCGCGCGGTCAGGACGGTCGCCCGTGCATCCTCGAGGCAGAGCTCTTCGAGCCCAGCTACTTCACCGGTCTCGATCCTCGGGCCGCGCCGCGGTTCGCGGCCGCCCTCCAGAGGTATCTGGGCTAGGTGCGGCTGAGGCGCATGAACTGCGTGCCCGCTGGCTGTGCAAAGCCGAGCTGCGCGTAGTACCCCACCAGCTCCGGGTCGCAGTAGAGCTCGAAGTCGTCCACCCGCCCGAGGGCGGGGTGGTTGAGGAGAGTGGAGACGACGCGTCGGCCGAGGCCCGCACGGCGCAAGGACGCGTCGACGATCACGTCGACGATGACGGCCTTGAACTCGAAGTCGGAGATGGCGCGGGCGAAGGCAACGAGCTCTCCCTCGACGAGCAGGCCTGCGTTGGCGGGCGAGGAGTCCAACATGGCGGCGACTCGGGCACGAGGTCGTTCGCGGGTCCACCACGCTTGGGCGAAAAGGTCCATCACGTCGTCGAGGTGTTCCACCGTGATCGTCGTGATCGTCGTGATCGCGTCGGCGGCAACGGGTTCCGTCCGGCGTGGACGTGCTGCGTGTGGCACTAACCCTCTCCTTCCAGGTCGACGTGCAGTGGTGGGCGGACGCCGCGCGCCAGCTCCGCGAACGTCGTGGCGATGGCTTCGACGACGTCGTCCACAGTGCTCAGGGCGCCCACGTGTGGCGTGATGCGCACCTGGGGGTGCGCCCACAGCCAGGATGCTGCCTCCAGTGGTTCGACCTCGAACACGTCCAGGTCGGCCTGGACGACCGAGCCTCGGGTCAGCGCCGACTGCAGGGCGCTGAGGTCCACGGTGCTTCCCCGGCCAACGTTGATGAACTGGGTTTCGCGAAGCGATCCGAGCACGGTGTCGCTGATGATGCCCTTGGTCGCCGGCGAGGCGGGCAAGGCCGATATCAGGACCTGACACCCGTCGAGGGCCGCGTCGATGTCGCGCCACGGGTAGACGGTGTCGAAGTCGCTTGCGAGTCTTCCCGACCGGTTCACTCCGGTCACGTGAACTCCGTGTAGGCCAAGGGCTCTGGCGATGCCGGACGCAATCTGGCCGGTCCCGAGCACCACCGCACGGCTCGGCAGCGGGGCCGGCCCCAGAGGACGCCACTGCCGTCGTCGCTGGGCTTCGGCGTAGGCGGTGAGATGGTGCGCGTGGTCGAGAAGCAGAGCGAGGACGAACGTGCCCATCCTCTCGGGCATCCCTCCGATGGTGCGGGTGAGCAGCCCGATCTGGCTGGAGTGATCGACGAAGTCGTCGACGCCCGCGCCCATGGCATGTACCCATTCGAACGCGACCGGACCGGGTACCTGCGGCCACATGAACCCGGTGTAGGCCTGCGCCCACCCGACGTCATCGGAGTCAGGGTGTTCGCGGACCCGGACCGAGACCTGAGGGAGAAGGTCCGCCAGAGCGACGGCCACAGGCTGCCCCAGTCGGCCCGAGAGCAGCAATCGGCGAGGCGTCATAGCACCTGCAGCATGCCTGCGTAGTCCTGTTCGAGCTGCCGCTGCGCCTCTTCGAGCGTGGTTCCGGATCGTAGGGCCTGCAGGCGCTCGGTCAAGTGGTCCCGCAACGTCTCTCGGCCCTTCATCATCAGCAGGCCGATGTGCCCGACGTAGAGCGGGAAGGTGCTGAACTCGTGCCGAACTGACGGTCCGATGGACTGCGCGACGATCCGACAGGTGATGTTGTCGGTGATCGCGGCGTCGGCGACGCCGGCCTGCACCATCCGGCCGACGTTGCCCACGTCGGTGGTGTCGAGCTCGACGAGGCGCGCGGACCCTCGGGCGGCGCCGAACACGTCGACGGCCAGCTCGGCGCCGATCTCGCCCCGGCACACAGCGATCCGCACGTCCGACCTCATCAGGTCGCCGTGAGATTTGATGCGGGTGTCGTCTGCTCTGACGATCGCACCGATCGTCGACGCGAAGAGGCAGGCGGCGAAGTCGAACTCGTGTTCTCGTCGAGGCGTGCGGTACAGGCAGGCGACCGCGTCCAGCTCCCCTGACCGCAGGCCCTGAGCAGCTGCGTCGTTGGTGACATCGGTATAGCGCACAGCGATCCCGGTCTCGACTGCGAACTGGTCGAGAAGCTCGACGAAGAGGCCGCTGGAGGGCTTACCGTCGACGCCGTGGCAGGAGAACGGCGGCCACGGGATGACGCCCACCTTGAGGGTGTCGCTGCTCGCGGCGGCTGTCTGGCTCTCCGGCGGCGCGGCGGGTACGGGTACCGGTGCTTCGTCGCCTGCCTGCCGGAAGTGCCGCACGACGTCGGCGACGATCGACTGCTCGCTCCCCATGATGCGGTGGAGGGCGCCCAGGTAGTAGTCGAGGTCTTCGGAGGTCGCGCCGTCGACGACGATGGGCAGGACGGACTTGCGGTGCCGCGCCGCCTGCTCCAGTTCGCGCAGGACGTGGTCTGACTGCGCCGAGGCAGGCGTCACCAGGACGACGAAGTCGGAGCACTCTTGGATGGCGTGAACGAGCTGGCGGGGGTAGTTGATGCCGGACACCACGTCGCGTGGGGCGACCCAGCAGGGAAAGCCGGCGGCTTCGAGCTCGTTGACGATCTGTTGCGCGAGCGCAGCGTCGACCGAGCTGTGGCAGAGGAAAGCGCGCTGCATCGTTGATGGCCCCCTATTCGCAGAAATTCTAGCCGCGCGGTCTGCGGTGATGTGACGCGTTCGCGAGTGTGGGCGCCGTTCGCCTAGATCGGGCAGCAGGAACGGGCCGGGTGGTCTTCGGGCGTGGCTCGCGATCACTACTGTCGTCGTCGCGTCGTGGAACGGCGGTGTCACCGGCGGGCCACCGCGACGGCGCGGAGCCTCCGGCCCCCGGACTGCCGTAACCTGAGGTCTCGTGGCTGCCACCGACTTCCCCGCTGAGCTCAAGGACCTGCACACGACCATCGGGTCGATCCAGCAGGTGACGGACGTCGACCGCCTGCGCGCCGACATCAAGGACCTCGAGCAGCAGTCCGCCGCGCCCGACCTGTGGGACGACCCCGAGGCCGCGCAGAAGGTCACCAGCCGGCTCAGCCACCTGAACGCCGAGCTCGAGCGCGTCGAGTCCGTCGCCCAGCGCGTCGATGACCTCGAGGTGCTCGTGCAGATGGCCCAGGAGGAGGACGACGCCGCCACCCTCGCCGAGGCCGAGGCCGAGCTGGAGGCGCTGAAGAAGACCGTGGGCGAGCTCGAGGTGCGCACGCTGCTCAACGGTGAGCTCGACCAGCGCGAGGCCCTCGTGACGATCCGCGCCGAGGCGGGCGGGGTCGACGCCGCCGACTTCGCCGAGATGCTCATGCGCATGTACCTGCGCTGGGCCGAGCGCCACGGCTACCCCACAGAGGTCATGGACACCTCCTACGCGGAGGAAGCCGGCCTGAAGTCGGCCACCTTCGCCGTCCACGTGCCCTACGCCTACGGCACGCTGCAGGTCGAGCAGGGCACCCACCGCCTGGTGCGGATCAGCCCGTTCGACAACCAGGGCCGGCGCCAGACCAGCTTCGCCGGCGTCGAGGTGCTGCCCGTCACCGAGTCCACCGACCACATCGACATCCCCGAGTCGGAGATCAAGGTCGACGTGTTTCGCTCGTCCGGCCCCGGTGGGCAGTCCGTCAACACCACCGACTCCGCCGTGCGGATGACGCACATCCCCACCGGCATCGTCGTCTCGATGCAGAACGAGAAGTCGCAGATCCAGAACCGCGCCGCCGCCCTCAAGGTGCTGCAGTCGCGGCTGCTGCAGGTGCGCAAGGCCGAGGAGCGCGCCGCCATGGACGCGCTCAAGGGCGACGGCGGGTCGAGCTGGGGCAACCAGATGCGCTCGTACGTGCTCCACCCGTACCAGATGGTCAAGGACCTGCGCACCGACTACGAGGTCGGCAACACCTCCGCGGTGTTCGACGGCGACATCGACGGCTTCCTCGAGGCCGGCATCCGCTGGAAGCGCACGGCCGAGCGCGACGACGCCTGAGCCGACCACCCGTCGTCCGCGCCTGCGCCGCTCAGGCCGCGGCGGGGCGGCGCAAACCGGCTTGGGTGGCGGAAAGCGGGTTGGGCGGCGGAGGCGTCGGCGTGGTTACCCGCCGTACCCAGGTCTGCGACGTACAGTGAGCCGGTGATCCGGCTCGACAACGTGACGAAGACCTACGCCTCCGGTCAGCGCCCGGCGCTCGACAAGGTGAGCGTCGAGGTGGAGCGCGGCGAGTTCGTCTTCATCGTCGGCGCCTCCGGCTCGGGCAAGTCCACGATGCTGCGCCTGGTGCTCAAGGAGGAGAAGGCGACCACCGGCACGGTGCAGGTGGCCGGCCGCGACCTCGCGACGCTGTCGAACTGGAAGGTGCCGCAGCTGCGCCGCCAGATCGGCGCGGTGTTCCAGGACTTCCGCCTGCTGCCCGCCAAGACGGTGTTCCAGAACGTCGCCTTCGCGCTGCAGGTGATCGGCAAGCCGCGGCACGTGATCGCCCAGGTGGTGCCCGAGACCCTCGAGCTCGTGGGCCTCGACGGCAAGGAGAACCGCCTGCCGCACGAGCTCTCCGGTGGTGAGCAGCAGCGCGTCGCGATCGCGCGTGCCTTCGTCAACCGGCCGTCGATCCTGCTCGCCGACGAGCCGACGGGCAACCTCGACCCCACCACGAGCATCGGCATCATGCGCCTGCTCGACCGGATCAACCGCACCGGCACCACGATCGTCATGGCGACGCACGACGACGAGATCGTCGACCAGATGCGCAAGCGCGTCGTCGAGCTCGAGGACGGCCGCCTGGTGCGCGACCAGGCGCGCGGCGTCTACGGGTCCCAGCGCTAACCGGCCCGCACCCTGACGAGAAGGTCCAAACCAGAAGGAAGTCATGCGCCTGCAGTTCGTCCTGAGCGAGATGGCCATCGGCCTGCGCCGCAACCTGTCGATGACGGTGTCGGTGGTGCTGGTCACGATGGTCTCGTTGGTGTTCTTCGGTTTCGGGCTGCTGTCGAGCATGCAGGTCGGGGCGATGAAGGACTTCTGGTACGGCAAGGTCGAGGTCTGGATCGCGCTGTGCCCGGCACGTTCGGCCGAGCCTTCGTGCGCCGCCGGTGAGGTCACCCAGGCGCAGAAGGACGCCATCTCCCAGCAGCTGGAGTCGCTCAAGCCGCTGGTGAAGACGGTGTACTTCGAGTCCAAGCAGGAGGCCTACGACCACTTCGTGGAGCAGTTCAAGGACTCCGCGATCCGCGACAGCGTCAAGCCCGACCAGATGCAGGAGAGCTACCGCGTCAAGCTGACGAACCCCAAGAAGTACGACGTCGTAGCCAGTGCCTTCGAGGGCGCGCCCGGCGTCGAGAAGGTGATCGACCAGCGCAAGCTGCTCGGCACGCTCTTCACCGCGCTCAACCGGATGTCGCTCGCCGCGTGGGGCTTCGCGATCGCGATGACCTTGTCGGCGGTGCTGCTGGTGGCGACGACGGTGCGCCTGTCGGCGTTCAACCGACGGCGCGAGATCGGCATCATGCGCCTGGTCGGGGCGTCGAACCTGCTGATCCAGCTTCCGTTCCTGCTCGAGGCCGTGCTGGCGACGGTGCTGGGAGCCGGCCTGGCGGTCGGCATCCTGTACTCGTTCGTGCACTTCGCGGTGCAGGGCTGGTTGGCCCAGAAGCTGCAGTTCATCCCGTTCGTCACGGGCGCGGACGTCGCCACGATCACGCCGCTGGTGGGCGGCGTCGGCCTGGTGATCGCCGTCCTGGCGTCGTTCTTCACCATGCGCCGCTACCTGCGGGTGTAGCCGGAAAAGGCTCAAGCCGGGCGTTCGCCTCCCCGATGTCACGTGGGACCTGTGATACCAATGTGACGTCTGAGTTGTCACCCTGCGTGCGCGTACGGGTACGGAACCGAGGAGCTGCATGCGCTTCCCCCGCATCGCCCGCGTCGCCGTGGCCTCGCTCGCTGTCGTGCTGACGAGCTCGCTCCTCTCACCGGCGGCGCAGGCCGGCACCGACCCCAAGCACCGCAAGAAGCAGGTCGACTCCTCGATCACCCGGCTGGAGTCCGACCTCGAGGACACCTCGGCGGAGCTGTCGTCGGCGTACCTGCGCCTGCGGGGAGTGCAGGCCAAGCTGCCCGGCGCCCAGGCCGAGCTCGCCACCGCGCAGCACCGCCTGGACGCCGCCCGCGAGCGCGACCGGCAGCTCGCCCAACAGCTCAAGGTGGCCCAGGCCCAGGAGGGCAAGGCCACCGACGACCTCGCGGCCACTGCGGCCTCCACGCGCGACACCACGGCGACCCTCGGCACGATCGCCCGCCAGGCCTACCAGACCGGCGGGGTGGGAGAGCTGTCGGTGGCCCTGCAGGCGCAGAGCGCCGACGACTTCGCCCAGCGCGTGGCGTTCGTCGACACCGCCATGCAGCTGCAGGGTCAGGCGCTGGCGCAGCTGCAGGTCGACCGCGCCCAGACGGCCGCCAAGCAGGCCCGGCTCACCGCCGTCCGCCAGCAGATCGCGCTGCTCAAGGCGCAGGCGGCCGCCAACGTCGTCAAGGCGCAGCAGCTGGAGCAGGCCGCCGCGGCCGCGAAGGCGCGCGTCGAGAGCCTGATCCGTCAGCAGGCAGCCGAGGTGCGCACCATCTCGGCCCGCAAGGCCGCGGAGAAGCAGCGTCTCGACGCGCTGCAGGCCGAGCAGCGCAAGCTGCAGGCCCAGCTGGCCGCCATCGCCCGGGCCGAGAAGCTCGCTGCCGCACGGGCTGCGGCCCGTGCCGCCGCCCGCGCCCGCGCCTCGCGCCAGCACCGCAGCACCAGCTCGCCGCCGTCGTCCGGGTCGAGCAGCAGCAGCAGTTCGGGCTCGTTCCTCTCGCGTCCGGTCAACGGCGCCTGGGTGTCGTCGGAGTTCGGCATGCGGTTCCACCCGATCCTGCACTACTGGCGCCTGCACGCCGGCATGGACTTCGCGGTCGCCTGCGGCACCCCGGTGCACGCGGCGGCCTCAGGCCGGGTCATCAGCGCCGGCTGGGGCGGCGGGTACGGCAACCGCATCGTCGTCGGCCACGGCATCGAGCGCGGCGTCAGCCTGGCCACCACCTACAACCACCTGTCCCGCATCGTGGTGTCGGGCGGTTCGGTGAGCCGCGGCGAGCTCATCGGCTACTCGGGCACCACCGGCAGTTCCACCGGGTGCCACCTGCACTTCGAGACGTACGAGAACGGCACGCCGGTCAACCCGCGGCGCTGGCTCAACCCGTGACGAGGCGGATCACTCGCTGAGGGCACCGCGGAACGCAGTGGGGCTCGGCGACGTCCGACAGGTAGCGTGTGCGCGGACCTGCGCCGACCCGGCGCGGGCAGCAAGCGCACCAAGGCTCCTGAGGTGAG
The DNA here is from genome assembly GCF_001426435.1 of Angustibacter sp. Root456. Classification (NCBI taxonomy): domain Bacteria; kingdom Bacillati; phylum Actinomycetota; class Actinomycetes; order Kineosporiales; family Kineosporiaceae; genus Angustibacter; species Angustibacter sp. Root456. The sequence goes on from NZ_LMER01000016.1 coordinate 87,316, forward strand.
GACGTGGCGAAGCAGGGCGGCAAGGCGGGCGCCAAGGCCGACAAGGCGGGTGGCCGCAAGCTGGTAGCGAGCAACCGCAAGGCCCGTCACGACTACCACATCGAGGACGTGTACGAGGCGGGCCTGGTGCTCACCGGCACCGAGGTGAAGGCGCTGCGTGCCGGACGCGCCTCGCTGGTCGACGGTTTCGCCACGATCAGTGACGACGGCGAGATGTGGCTCGAGGGCGTGCACATCCCCGAGTACGTCTCGGGTACCTGGACCAACCACGCGCCGCGCCGCCGGCGCAAGCTGCTGCTGCACCGCCACGAGATCATCCGGATCAGCCAGGACACGTCGTCGACCGGCCTGACCATCGTGCCGCTCTCGTTGTACTTCGTCGACGGGCGCGCGAAGGTCGAGATCGCCGTCGCGCGGGGCAAGAAGCTGTACGACAAGCGCCAGGCACTGCGAGAGCGCCAGGACAACCGCGAGGCGCAGCGCGCCATGTCGCGCAAGGAGGCCATGTGACCAGCCGTCATCGGGTGCGCGTCGCGGCGCGTGCTCTTCTCGTGGTGGTGGCTGCCGCCGTCCTGAGCGGGGCGGCGGCCAGCGCTGCCGCGGCCAAGGTGCCGGCCGCCGCCACGGCGGAGGTCGTGCGCTCGTATCGCGCGAGCGTGGACGTCGACGCGTCGGGGCAGATGCGGATCAGGGAGACGATCGAGTACGTCTTCTCGGGCAACGACCACCACGGCATCTACCGCGACCTGCGCACCCGCTTCACCTACGACCCCAACCGCAGCGGCAGCGACAAGGTGCGCGCCTACCCGGTGTCGGACGTCGAGGTGTCGAGCCCCACCGGTGCGCCGACCGACGTCGAGGTCACCGACACGGGCTCGATCACGCACATCCGCATCGGTAACGCCGACCAGAAGGTCAGCGGCACCCAGACGTACGTCATCTCCTACACGGTGAAGGGCGCGTTCAACCGCTTCACCACAGAGCAGACCGACACCGACGGCACGGTGACGCCGCCGCACGACGAGCTCTACTGGAACATCACGGGTGACGAGTGGGACGTGCCGATCCAGTCGGCGCAGGTGGAGGTGACGGCGCCGAAGCCGGCCACGCAGGTGCGCTGCTTCCGCGGCGAGCGGGGTTCCACCGACCGCTGCCAGGGGACGGCGGGGGCGACGTCCACCTTCAGTGCGCAGGGGCTGGCCGTCGGGCAGGGCATGTCGATCCTGCTGGCCTACCCGCTGAACACGGTGAGCGACGTCAGCCCGATCATCGAGGACGCGCCCGTGCAGGGCCTGCAGCAGCTGTTCCGCATCTCGCCGTTCTCGCTGGGACTCGGCGCGCTGATCCTCGCGGGCGTGGGCGGCGGCATGGCCTGGCTCGTGCGCCGTCGCGGCCGTGACTCGATCTACACCGGCCTGACGCCGGGCCTGCTGCCGGTGTCGGGCCAGGCCACCCAGGAGGCGGTGGTGACCAGCCACCCCAAGGACGTGGCCGTGCAGTTCACCCCGCCCAAGGGCATGCGTCCGGGTGAGATCGGCACGCTGATCGACGAGGTGGCGAACCCGGTCGACGTCACCGCCACGATCATCGACCTGGCGGTGCGCGGGTTCCTGCGCATCGAGGAGATCACCAACGACAAGGGCACCAAGGTCAAGGACTGGCGACTCGTCGTCGTCCTGCCGGCTCCGCAGGAGGAGCTGCTGCCGTACGAGCTCGAGCTGATGCAGGCGCTGTTCAAGGGCCGCAACGAGGTCGAGCTGAAGGGCGAGCTGCGCAACACCTTCGCCAAGGACCTCAAGGCGACCCAGAACGAGCTCTACCGCGAGGTCACGGGGCGCGGGTGGTTCCGCGGCAACCCGCAGTCGGTGCGAGGCCTCTACCGGGGCATCGGCATCGCCTTGATGGTCGTCGGGTTCGCGATGGTGTGGCTCGGCGGACTCGCGGTGGTCAACCTGCTGCCGATCGCGGGCGCGCTGTTCCTCAGCGGCCTGGTGGTGCTGGTGCTGTCGGGTCGGATGCCGGCCCGCACCGCCGCGGGGTCGGCCGTGCTCATGCAGGCGCGGGGCTTCCAGCGCTACCTCGAGACCGCCGAGGCCGACCAGATCAGGTTCGAGGAAGGGCAGGACGTCTTCAGCCGGTACCTGCCGTACGCCATCATCTTCGGCGTGGCTGACCGCTGGGCGCGGATCTTCGACGAGCTCGCCCGCTCCGGCGCCGCCGTCACCCAGCCCACCTGGTACGTCGGGCACACGCCGACGTGGAGCTACCTGGCGCTGGGCAGCAGCATGGACTCGTTCGAGACGACGTCGAACAGCTCGCTCGTGTCGACGCCGTCGTCGTCCGGCTCGAGCGGCTTCGGCGGCGGTGGCGGCTTCAGCGGCGGCGGTGGGGGCGGCGGGGGCGGCGGCTCCTGGTAGCCCCAGACGCCCTGGTCGACATCGCAGTAGTCGACATCGCAGTAGTGGCCCATCGCGACGGCTCGCGGTGGGCCACTACCGCGTTCTCGCTGCGGCGCGAGCTAGAGGAGGAGTCCGGCGACGACGAGGGCCGCGCCGACCCCCATGACCACCCAGTGCAGCGACCCGTCGAGCCCGTCGGTCTTGCGCGCGGTGCCGGCGGGGTCGGAGGGCGAGTAGGCCACCGCCACGGGCGTGCCGACGGCTCGACGGCGAGCGCTGGTGAGCGGCGGCTGGAACCGCCGGACGGCGCCGGCGGAGTCGTGGAACTCGATGGTGCACACCCAGGCCGGGTCGCCCAGCGCGTACCCCGACCCCGACTCGACGACGGTACCGGTCGCGCGCCGCTCGTCCGGCCGCGGCCGCGGCCGGATCAGCGCGCCGCCGATGACGAACAGCGCGCCGACCGCCACCAGGGGCACCATCGCGTCAGCCGATCACGAGCAGCAGGTCGCCGCCCTCCACCTGCTGCTGGCCGCCGATGGCCAGGCGCTGCACCGTGCCCGCGACCGGTGCGGTGATCGCCGCCTCCATCTTCATCGCCTCGATCGTCGCGACGGTGTCACCCGCCGCCACCTGGGCGCCGGGCTCGACCGCCAGCGACACCACGCCGGCGAACGGCGCCGCCACCTGGCCGGCCTGCGCCGGGTCGGCCTTCTCGGTGGCCCGGACGTCGACGTCCGCGTGCTCGTCGCGGGTGAGGATCGGCCGCAGCTGGCCGTTGAGCGTGCACATCACCGTGCGCATGCCCCGCTCATCGGCCTCGCTCACCGACTGCACGCCGAACAGCAGCCGCTTGCCGGGCTCGATCTCGACCTCGACCTCCTCGCCCGGCCGCAGGCCGTGCAGGAACTGGGCAGTCGGCAGCACCGACAGGTCGCTGTAGGTGTCGCGCGAGGTGGTGAAGTCCTTGGTGGGCCCGGGGAAGAGCAGCCGGTTGAGGGTGGACCGCCGGTCGGTCGTCAGGCCCGAGCGGTCGTCGTCGGTCAGCTCGGCGACGCGCGAGCGGGAGGTGCTGCGGCCGGCGAGCGCCTTGCTGCGGAACGGCTCCGGCCACCCACCCGGCGGGTCGCCGAGCTCACCCTGCAGAAAGCCGATCACGGAGTCGGGGATGTCGTACGCGCCAGGGTCGGCCTCGAAGTCGGCCGGGTCGACGCCGTGCCCCACGAGGGCCAGCGCGAGGTCGCCGACGACCTTGCTGCTCGGCGTCACCTTGACGATGTTGCCGAGCATGCGGTTGGCCGCGGCGTAGGTGTCCTCGATCGCCTCGAACTTCTCGCCGAGGCCGAGCGCGATCGCCTGCTGGCGCAGGTTCGACAGCTGGCCGCCCGGGATCTCGTGGTCGTACACGCGGCCGGTGGGCGACGGCAGGCCCGACTCGAACGGCGCGTAGAGCCGGCGCACCGACTCCCAGTACGGCTCCAGGTCGCAGACCGCCCGCAGGTCGAGGCCGGTCTCGCGCTCGGTGTGGTCGGTGGCCGCCACGAGCGCCGACATCGGCACCTGGCTGGTCGTCCCGGCCATCGCGGCGCTCGCGACGTCGACCGCGTCGACCCCGGCGTCGATGGCGGCCAGCAGCGTGGCGAGCTGGCCACCGGTGGTGTCGTGGGTGTGCAGGTGCACGGGCAGGTCGAACCGCTCGCGCAGCGCCGTGCCCAGGGTGCGCGCGGCGGGTGCGCGCAGCAGGCCGGCCATGTCCTTGATGGCGAGCACGTGCGCGCCCGCCTCGACGATGCGCTCGGCCAGCCGCAGGTAGTAGTCGAGCGTGTAGAGCCGCTCGCTGGGGTCGCTGAGGTCGCTGGTGTAGCAGAGCGCGACCTCGGCGACCGCGGTGCCGGTGGCGCGCACCGCCTCGATCGCCGGGCGCATCTGCTCGACGTCGTTCAGGGCGTCGAACACGCGGAAGACGTCGATGCCCGTGCGCGCGGCCTCCTCGACGAAGGCCTCGGTGACCTCCAGCGGGTACGGCGTGTAGCCCACGGTGTTGCGACCGCGCAGCAGCATCTGCAGGCAGAGGTTGGGCATGGCCTCGCGCAGCGCGGCGAGCCGCTCCCACGGGTCCTCGGCGAGGAAGCGCAGGGCGACGTCGTATGTCGCCCCGCCCCAGGCCTCGACGCTCCACAGCTGCGGGGTCAGCCGAGCGACCGGACCGGCGGCGGCCACCAGGTCGCGGGTGCGCACGCGCGTCGCGAGCAGCGACTGGTGGGCGTCGCGGAACGTCGTGTCGGTGACGGCCACAGCGGTCTGCTCGCGCAGGGCTCGGGCGAAGGCCTCCGGGCCGACCCGGGCCAGCAGGTCGCGTGAGCCGGCCGGCGGCGGGGCGTCCAGGTCGAGGCTCGCCAGCTTGCTGCCGGGGTCGACGTGGTGCTCGCCCGGGCCGTGCGGCTGGTTGACCGTCATGTGCGCCAGGTAGCTGAGCAGCTTGGTGCCGCGGTCGGCGGGCACGCGCGGCCGGAGCAGCTGCGGCCGCTCGTCGATGAAGGACGTCGAGAGCCGGCCAGCGACGAAGTCCGGCTCGTCGATCAGGCTCTGCAGGAACGGGATGTTGGAGGAGACACCGCGGATCCGGAACTCCGCCAGCGCCCGGCGCGCCCGCCGCACGGCGGTGGGGAAGTCACGCCCGCGGCAGGTGAGCTTCACGAGCATCGAGTCGAAGTGCGCGCTGATCTCGGCCCCCACGAACGTCGTCCCGCCGTCGAGCCGGACGCCGGCCCCGCCCGCCGAGCGGTACGTCGTGATGATCCCGGTGTCGGGGCGGAAGCCGTTGGAGGGGTCCTCGGTGGTGATGCGGCACTGCAGGGCGGCGCCCTTGACGTGCACGGTGTCCTGCGAGAGCCCGAGGTCGGCGAGCGTCGCGCCGCTGGCGATGCGCAGCTGCGCCTGCACCAGATCGACGTCGGTGACCTCCTCGGTCACGGTGTGCTCGACCTGGATGCGCGGGTTCATCTCGATGAACACGTAGCGCCCGTCGGGGGCGAGCAGGAACTCGACGGTGCCCGCGTTGACGTAGCCGATCTGGCGCGCGAACGCCACCGCGTGATCGCACATCCGTTGCCGCAGAGCGGGATCGAGGTTCGGCGCCGGGGCGATCTCGACGACCTTCTGGTGGCGGCGCTGCACCGAGCAGTCGCGCTCGAACAGGTGGATGACGTTGCCGTCGCCGTCCGCCAGGATCTGCACCTCGATGTGCCGCGGCTTCACGACGGCCTGCTCGAGGAACACCGTGGGGTCGCCGAACGCGCTCTCGGCCTCGCGCATCGCGGCCTCGATCGACTCGCGCAGCGCGTCCGGCGTCTCGACCCGCCGCATGCCACGGCCGCCACCGCCCGCGACCGCCTTGACGAAGACGGGGAAGCCGATGCCGTCGGCGGCCGCGACGAGCTCGTCGACGTCGGTGCTCGGCGGGGCGCTCGCCAGCACCGGCAGACCGGCGGCGCGCGCCGCCTCGATGGCGCGCGCCTTGTTGCCGGTGAGCTGCAGCACCGAGGCGGGCGGGCCGACGAAGGTGAGCCCGGCGTCGGCGCAGGCCTGGGCCAGACCGGGGTTCTCCGACAGGAAGCCGTAGCCGGGGTAGACGGCGTCGGCGCCGGACTCGCGAGCGACGCGGACGATCTCGTCGACGGTCAGGTAGGCGCGCACCGGGTGGCCGGGCTCACCGATGCGGTAGGCCTCGTCGGCCTTCGAGCGGTGCTCACCGTGGCGGTCCTCGTGGGCGAAGACAGCGACGGTGTGCGCGCCCAGCTCGGTGGCGGCACGGAAGGCGCGGACGGCGATCTCGCCGCGGTTGGCGACCAGGACCTTGCGGAACATGGGGGCATACCTCCGGCTCGGGATCGCGACGAGCCTACCGATCCGTCCGAGGGGCGGGATCGCCGTCTCGCGTTGTGGATCATCGCGCCCCGCCATGCGCGTCGGTAGCGCCGGAGGCACACTCGCAGGTATGGCCCGAACCATCGCCACGAACACCGCCGTCAGCCGCGAGGAGCTCCTCGACTTCGTGCGCCCGCGCCACCACTTCGTGCTCATCACGCGCCGAGCCGACGGGAGCCCGCAGGCCTCGCCGGTCACCGGCGGTGTGGACGCCGAGGGCCGGCTCGTCGTCTCGACCTACCCCGAGCGGGCCAAGGTCACCAACGCGCGCCGCGACCCGCAGGTGAGCGTGCTCGTGCTGTCGGACGACTTCGGCGGCGCCTGGGTGCAGCTCGACGGCGAGTGCGAGGTGCTCGACCTCCCCGAGGCCCTCGAGCCGCTGGTCGACTACTACCGCGCCATCTCCGGCGAGCACCCCGACTGGGACGAGTACCGCGAGGCGATGCGCAAGCAAGGCAAGTCGCTGCTGCGCATCACGCCGACGCGCTGGGGGCCGGTCGCCACCGGCGGCTTCCCGGCGCGCCTCGCCGACTGACCCCGCCGACGTTCTTACCCACCCCTTCGAGAGGACCCCATGAAGGCCATCACCATCAGCTCGTACGGCGGCGCCGACGTCATGGAGCTGACCGACCAGCCCGACCCGATCGTGGGGCCGGACTACGTGCTCGTGCGCGTCAAGGCGTCGAGCGTCAACCCGGTCGACTACAAGATCCGTGAGGGCTACCTGCAGGGCGCGTTCCCGTCGCACCTGCCGATGATCCTCGGCTGGGACGTCGCGGGCGTCGTCGAGAAGGTCGGGCCCGCCGTCCGCGAGTTCGCTGAGGGCGACGAGGTGATCGGGTACGTGCGCAAGGACTCCATCGAGCACGGCACCTACGCCGAGCTCGTCTCCGCCCACGTGCGCCACCTGGCCCGCAAGCCGGCGTCCGCCACGTTCGAGGAGGCGGGCGCTCTGCCGCTCGCCGGGCTGACCGCGCTGCAGTCGCTGCGCCTCGCCGAGGTCGGCGAGGGCGACACGGTGCTCGTGCACGCCGCCGCCGGGGGAGTGGGCTCGTTCGCCGTGCAGATCGCGAAGTCGCTGGGCGCGCGCGTCATCGGTACGGCGAGCGCCGCCAACCACGAGTACCTGCGCTCGCTCGGCGCCGAGCCGGTGGAGTACGGCGACAAGCTCGTGGCCGCCGTCCAGGAGCTCGCGCCGGACGGCGTCGACGCGGTGGTCGACTACGTCGGCGGCGACGCCCTGGCCAACAGCCCCGAGCTCGCCAAGAGCAACGACCGCATCGTCTCGATCGTCGACGCCGCCACCGTGCTGGGCTTCGGTGGCCGCTACGCGTTCGTGCGCCCTGACCCCGACGACCTCGCCGAGGTCGCGCGTCTGGTGGACGCCGGTCAGCTGCGGGTCGAGCTGGCGCGCACCTTCCCGCTCGCCGAGGCGGCGGACGCGCAGCGCCTGGTCGAGGGCGGGCACGTCCGGGGCAAGGTGGCGATCAGCGTCCCCTGACGGCGAGCGCTCAAGTCGAGAGCAGAGAAGTGGGGCACTTCCCGGACGGAAAGTGCCCCACTTCTCTCCTGTCGGTGGACCGGGCGCGTCAGCCGAGGCGGACCAGCATCTTGCCGGTGTTGCCGCCGGTGAGCAGCGACCGGAAGGCGTCCGGGGTGCTCTCGATGCCGTCGGCGACGGTCTCGCGCCACACGACGTCACCGTCGCGCAGCCAGGCCGACATGTCGGCGAGGAACTGCGGGCGCAGGTGGGCGTGGTCGCCGACCAGGAACCCGCGCAGGGTCAGGCGGTTCTGCACGAGGCGAGCGAGGTTTCGCGGGCCCGGCGGCGGCTCAGTGGCGTTGTAGGCCGAGATCGCACCGCAGAGCGCGGCGCGGCCGTGCAGGCGCAGCGAGCCGATGGCCGCCTCGAGGTGGTCGCCGCCGACGTTGTCGAAGTACACGTCGATGCCGTCGGGTGCGGCCTCGCGCAGGAGCTGGCGGATCGGCGCTGCCTTGTAGTCCAGCGCGTTCGAGAAGCCGAGCTCGTCGACGAGCCACCGCGTCTTCTCCGCGCCGCCCGCGCTGCCGATCACCTGCGAGGCACCCTTGAGCCGGGCGATCTGGCCGACGAGCGAGCCGACGGCGCCGGCCGCGGCCGAGACGAAGACGATCTCGCCCGGCTGCATGGCGGCGACCTCGAGCAGCCCCGCGTACGCCGTCAGGCCGGGCATGCCCATGACGCCCAGGTAGCTCTGGGCGGGCGCGAGGTCGGTGTCGACCTTCTGCACCCGCTCGGCCGGCAGGACGGCGGACTCGCGCCAGCCCAGTCCGTGCATCACCGTGTCGCCGACCGCGACGGTCGTGACGCCGTCCCCGACCTGCTCGACGACCCCCACTGCGCCGCCGTCCATCGGCTCGTCGAGCACGAACGGCGCGACGTAGGACTTCGCGTCGTTCATCCGGCCGCGCATGTACGGGTCGACGCTCAGCCACGTGTTGCGCACCAGCACCTCACCGGCCCCGGGGTCGGGCAGGTCGGTGCTGACGAGACTGACGTCGTCGTTCGTGAGCTCGCCGTGGGGGCGGCTCACGAGGTGCCAGGCGCGGCTGGTGGTGGGCATGAAGTTCCCTTCGTCGTCCGGATGGGTCCATCGGCGGCAAGGACGGCGACCGCTCAGGCCTTCCCGCACCGGCTCGTGCTGATGATCACACGGCATATTCAGGTGGACGCCCGCGTTAGACTGAGTGCACAACTCAACAGCGCTGATGTCCCGCCCATGGGGGTGATCGGTTTCGACGTTGGTCGTACTCCCAGGAGAAGCGGGTCGAGGACGCACGGTTATCTCGTAAACGATCCGTGCAAACCAACAGGTGCCGATTCTCACAGCACCGACTTCGCCCTCGCCGCCTGAGCGAGCGTAGAAGTCCGTCAGCCCGTGGTCGCTCTCGCCACGGTTCCTGGCGTCAGCTAGAGAGCCACTGCTTCCGCCGCACGCCGCGGGCGGCGGAGGGACACTTACGCGGCTGAGCCCGGCAGCGACTTGCCTGCGTGATCGCTGGGGCCGAGAAATCCCGTAGCAGGCTGCACCCGGAGAAGTCCTGGTTCTGCGCCAGCGGACGCGGGTTCGATTCCCGCCACCTCCACCACCATGGCGACATCAGCGCTCGACGAGGGGCCCGGCCACTACGGTCGGGCCCCTCGGCCGTTGTCTGCGGGGAATCGTGGTCTGTGGGGAGCCGTGGTCTGCGGAGCCGTTGACCGGCCTCCTCTCCCAGGCTCTTCAGAAGGCAGTGCTCGAACAGCGCTGAACCGCCGTTCTCGTGGTTTCGGCAAAACGCTGCGCACAGGCACGCGTCGGGCGTAGCCTCCCGCTGTTCCGCTCGGGCGTGACCCACGTCACACGCCCCGTCCCGATCAGGGGGAGAGTCATGAGGTCTGCATATCGAGTCATCGCCGGTCTGATCTCGTTCGCCGTCGTCGTCCAGGCCGCGTCGATCGCCTACGCGATGTTCGCCATCTCGCACGAGATCGAGAACGGCACCGTCATCGACAAGAACTACGTCGAGAACTCCACCGGACCCGAGGGTGTCGGCTTCGCGATCCACGCCATCGACGGGCAGATGGTGATCCCGTTGCTGGCGATCGTGTTGCTCGTCGTGTCCTTCTTCGCCAAGGTGGCCGGCGGGGTGCGCTGGGCGGCGTTCGTCCTGCTGGCCGTCGTGGTGCAGGTGGTGCTGGCGTTCGTGTCGTTCGGTGCACCTGTCGTTGGGTTCCTGCACGGCCTCAACGCGCTCGTCGTGTTCGGCCTCGCGGGCTTCGCGGCTCGACGCGCGACAGCCGTCGCCGAGCCGGTGACCGCGACGACCGCCGCCACCGCCACCGTCTAGCCCACGAGATCGGCCTCGTGAACCATCAGCGCCAGCGCGGTGCGGTTGGTGAGGCCGAGCTTGGCCAGCACACTCGAGACGTGCGCCTTCACCGTGGCGACGCTCATCAGGAGCTCGGCGGCGATCTGCGCGTTCGACCTCCCCCGAGCGACCGCCACGGCCACCTGCCGCTCGCGGTCGGTCAGCGCGCGCAGCGCATGCTGCGCGCGCTGGCGCACGTCGGTGCCGGCCACGGTCGCCTCCATCAGCCGGCGCGTGATGGACGGCGACAGGTACGGCTCGCCGGACGCCACCCGCCGCACCGCGTCGGCGATCTGCGGCGGCGGGGTGTCCTTGAGCAGGAAGCCGCTCGCGCCGGCGTGCAGGGCGGCGAGGACGTCGCTGTCGGCGTCGAAGGTGGTGAGCACGATGACCTGCGGCGGTCGCGGGCGCGAGCGCAGCCGCCGCGTCGCGGTGACGCCGTCGATCCGCGGCATCCGCAGGTCCATCAGCACCACGTGCGGTGCGTGCCGGTCGACCACCTCAGGCACCTGGTCGCCGTCCGACGCCTCGCCCACCACGCGCAGGCCGTCGGCGCCGTCGAGCATGAGGGTGAGCGCGCCGCGGACGAGCGCGTCGTCGTCCACCACGACGACCTTCACGACGTCCTTCACCGCGTCCTTCGCGACGTCCTTCGCGGCGTCCAGCGGCTCGGCCCCGGTCATGCGGGCCACGGTAGCCAGGCCGTGACGACGAACGCGCCGTCGACGGCACCGTGCTCGGTACGGCCGCCGAGCAGCGCGACGCGTTCGGCGAGACCCACGAGACCGGTGCCCGAGCCGTGTGCCGGCTCGGGTGCGGGACTCAGCGCGTTGCGCACCTGCACCGCCAGCTCACCGCCGCGAGCGCCCGACACCCGGACGTCGACGGGCGCTCCGGGCGCGTGACGGCGGGCGTTGGTCAGGCCCTCCTGGACGACCCGGTAGGCGGTGCGCCCCAGCGTGTCGGGGACGTCGGCGGGGTCGACCGCGACGGTCAGGGTGACGTCGGTGCCGGCGGAGCGGGTCTCGTCCACGAGACGCGGCAGGTCGAGCAGCGACGGTTGCGGCGCAAGGGAAGCCGTGCCGCCCGGGTCGTCGTCGTCGCGCAGCACGGTGATCACGTCGCGCAGCTCGTCGAGGGCCTGGTGCACGCCGGCGCGGACGACGCCCGCGGCCGCGGCGAGCCGCTCGGGTGCGGCGTCCGGCCGGTACTCCAGCGCGCCCGCGTACGTGGCGAGCAGCGAGAGGCGGTGGGCCAGCACGTCGTGCATCTCGCGTGCGATGAGGGTGCGTTCGCTGCGCCGGGCCTCGGCGACGCGGGCCGCTTGCTGCTCCTCGGCGCGACGGGCCTTGTCGCGCAACGACTCCAACAGCATGCGGCGGGCGCGGGTGTAGCTGCCCCAACCGGCCAGCGTGGCGCTGCCGACGACGACGAGCACGACCCACCAGCCGAACGACAGCCCGGGCATCGGTCGCCACCCCCAGCGCACGAGGTGCGCGGTCACGTCCAGCGCGCCGACGGCGGCCGCGACCCGGAACCGGCGCTCGGACGAGACGCGGTACAGCCCGTACGACGCGGCGGGCGTGCCCGCCGGTGACAGGGCCGCGAGCGCCGACGTCACGACGGCCAGGGGCACTGGCAGGCGGTGCAGCACCACCACAGCGGCCACTGCGGCGACGGCGGTCGCGACGTCAACGATGGCCGTGCCCCGCGTGGGCTGCGAGAGCAGCAGGGCGGTGAGCTGCAGCGCGGTGAGCGCCCCGAGCGCGACCAGTGCGACGAGGCGTTCGACGACGGCGCGGGACGGCATGCCCGGCAGGTTACGGGCCGCGCCGCGACGGTGGCACCGACCAAAGTCGGGGGTGGGCACACCTTCAGGCGCACCGGGTCTGGCCGCCGGGCCGATCTGCGCGACGGCACCCTCGGCCGATGCTCACCGCATGACGAACACCACCTCGCAGACCTCCGCCCCCATCGACTGCCCCTGCCACGGCAGCGGCCTCGCCGGCCGGCGTCACCGCCGCCGGTGGTTCACCGTGCTGGCCGTGATGGCCTGCGCCACGGCGATGTGGGGAGTCCTCCACTCGCTGCTGCACATCGACCTCGCCGTGCGGCAGGGCGGTCGCGTCCAGCAGGTCGACTCGCTCGCCGTGACGCTGACCAGCCTGGTGGTCGGCCTGCTCGGCTGGCTCACCCTCACGCTGCTCGAGCGCCGGACCCAGCGGGCCGTGCGGGTCTGGCGCCTGCTCGGGGCCGGCGTCCTGCTCGTGTCGCTGACCGGGCCGGCCGCAGCCGTGTCGCTGTCCGCGGGGTTGGCGCTGGTGTCGATGCACCTCGTCGTCGGAGTGGGGCTGCTGCTCGCGCTGCCCGGCCGCCGTCGAGAGCACTGACGCACCTGTCCGACGTCGCAGCTCTACCGGACGTGGTCACCCTGCCTCAGGTCGTCGGCCACCGTGCCTCCTGGGTCGTACGCCCCTTGCAGCCGCAACAGTCTTTGACAGGCCGGTTCGTGGCATCCATAGTTCCGCGTCTCGGGCGCATCGCCCGATGACGACCTGATGCGGGTGAGGTTGGTGCGAGAGCCGGGAACGAGCCCCGCTGAGCTGCGCGGCGTCAGCCACCGCTACGGGTCCGACCGCCAGGCCCTCACCGACGTCAGCGTGCAGCTGCAGCCCGGGGTGACGGCTCTGGTCGGCGTCAACGGGGCCGGCAAGTCGACCCTGCTGTCGATCCTCGCCGGTTCGCTGCGACCGACGGCCGGCTCGGTGCTCATCGGCGGCACCGACCTGAACGGTCGTCGGCGCCGAGAGGTCATCGGCCGCGTCGCCCTGATGCCGCAGGCCCTGACCGTGCCGCCGAACCTCACCGCCTGGGAGGCGGTCGCCGTCATCGGCTGGATGCGTGGCTTGGCGTCCCGGGAGGCGGCCCGGCGAGCAGATCGCGCGCTGGAGGCGGTCGACCTCGCGAACCGTCGGGGCAGTGCGATCAAGGAGCTCTCGGGCGGGATGAAGCGGCGGGTCGCGCTGGCCCAGGCGATCGTCGCGGAGCCTGACGTGCTGCTGCTCGACGAGCCGAGCACCGGCCTCGACCCGCAGCAGCGGCGACGCATGGTCGACATCGTCAAGGCGCTGCACGGCACCGTCGTGTTCAGCAGCCATGTGATGGAGGACGTCGTCGACACGGCCTCGCGGGTGCTCGTGCTGCACGAGGGTGGAGTTCGTTTCGACGGCGACGTCGACGAGCTGAGCGCGCGAGCGCCGGCCGGTGCACCACCGGAGCGCCGCCCCGAGGCGGCGTTCCTGGCGCTGATCGGCGACGCGGAGGCGCGAGCCCGGTGATCGTCCTGCGGGTGTGGATCCGCCGCTCGCTCGCGATCGTCGTCGCACCGGTGGTGGTCGTGCTGCTGACGCTCGGCGCGTGGTCGAGGGACGGCTGGCAGTTCGAGTCCCTGTGGGCGCTGCGCGCGGCGGTGCTGCTCGTGCCGCTCGTCTCACCGGTGCTCGCCGCCGCGGTGGCCTTCGACGTCGCCCGCCGCTGGGGGCCGCTCGTGACCGTGCTCGGGCCGTCCACCGCGCGCTGGCGTCGGGCGACGCTCGCGCTGGTGGCCGTGCACGTCGGCTGGACGTTCGCCGCGGTGTGTCTCGTCTGGGCGGCGGCGGGCGTCCGGCTGGTGCTCGACGACGCGATCTGGCAGGCCGATCCCTGGTTGCCGGTGGAGGTGGTGTCCGCGCTGGGCGCCGCTGCGGCCGTCGGGTTGCTCGTCGCCACCCTGGTCAAGGGACTCGCCGCCCCGCCGCTCGCCGCCGTCCTGGTGTTCGGGGTCGAGGCGCTTGCCGGGCCGTACGGCTTGATGTCGCTCTTCAGCCCGATGGCCCTCGTCGACTCGGCGGTGGGGCTCGAGCGCGATCCCGCGGCGGCCGCCTGGGCCGTCGCCCTCAACCTCGCGGTGCTGGTGTGCTGCTGCGTGGTCGCGTTGCGCGGCGCGGTGACGAGCCGAGCCTGGGTCGCGCAGGTGACCCTGGGGTGCATGGTCCTCGGTGGGGTTCTGCTGGGGCACGGGCCGTCCTCCGCACTGGAGTTCCGTCCCTCCACCCAGCCTCGGGCGTGCGCGCGCGCTGGTGCCGTCGAGGTGTGCGGCCCGGGCAACACCCAGCCCTTCCTGAGCGAGCTGGCCGGCGGCCTGGCGGGCGCCACCGGGCAGCTGGCCCACTCGGGGCTCCCCCTGCCGCACGAGTTCGTGCTCGGCGTGCCGGGGGAGCAGGCTGCCGTGACGCCCGCAGCCAGCGTCGTCCACGCCTACCCGGCGGGTCTGACCCGCAAGCGGCGCACGACGACTCTGGCCCGCGTGCTCGCCCTGCCGCAGATCTGCCCGCAGCTCCTCGACGCCGGACCCGACACCACCCCGCTCCTCGATCGCCAGGCGCAGGTGAGTGCGTGGATCCGGCAGGCTCTGGAGCGCGGCGGAAGCGATCCGGCACCGCCGGGTGTCGTCGCGGCCTACCGCGACCTCGAGACGTGTCGGGTCACATGAGGGCAGTGGCGCTCGGGTGGTTGCGGTCGCGTGGCTTCGTGGGCGCGCTGGTCGTGGCGGCGGCGACCGCCATCGCCGGGGGCGTCGCCGCCGACACCACGTTGCAGCTTCCTCTCGTCCAGCGGTCGCTTCCGCTGCCGGTCGTGGTGCTGCTGGTCGCGGTGATCGTCGTCGTGACGCCGATCCAGGACCGCTTCGGCGGCCTGGAGGCCTCGCTCGAGCGCCGGCGAACGGACCGACTCCTGGCGGGCGCCCTCGCCTGCAGCCTGGCGGTTGTGGCGTGCGGCCCCGCGGCGATGTCGGCGCGGGAGCGGTTACCGTGGAGCGTGTTCGTCGGGCTGCTGGTCGTCGCGGTCATGGCGGTCGTCGTCGTGGGAGCCTTCGCGTGGCTCCCGACCGTCGTGGTGGGACTGGCGGTGACGTACGTCGACCTCGTCTACGGCCAACCCGTGCGTTCGGCGCTCGACACAGTGGGGCTACCGGTGCTGTCCGCTCTCCTGATGGCGGCTCTCGGCCTCTACGTGCTGCGTGGCCCATCTGATCTCGGCGCACACTGAACCGCAGCGGCGCCTGCTGCGTGCAGAGGGTGAGGAGGTCCGGTGCCCGACGACGTCACGCTCATGCGGCAGCTGCACGACGAGCACGCCGCCGCGCTCTGGCGCTACTGCCTGCGCCTCACCGCCGGCGACCGCGCCCGCGCCGAGGACGTCGTGCAGGAAACGATGCTGCGCGCCTGGCGGCGGCTGCCCGACCTCGACGACACGCGGATGTCACTGCGGCCGTGGCTGTTCACCGTGGCCCGCCGCATCGTGATCGACGAGTGGCGCTCGCAGCGGGCGCGGCCCGAGGTGGCGGTGGCCGAGCTGCCCGAGTCGGCGTCGGACGACGAGAGCGACCAGCTGCTGCTGTCGTGGACCGTCGCCGAGGCCCTCACCCACCTCACGGCCGAGCACCGGGCGGTGCTGCGCGAGTGCTACTTCCGCGGGCGGTCGGTGGCCGAGGCGGCGCGACGGCTCGGAGTGCCGGAAGGCACGGTGAAGTCGCGCACGCACTACGCCCTGCGCGCCCTGCGGCTCGCCCTCGAGGAGATGGGAGTGACGTCATGAGCTGCCGCTACGCCCACCTGGACGGCGCGTACGTGCTGGGTGCGCTCGCGCCGGCCGAGCGCCAGGAGTTCGAGCAGCACCTGCGCGACTGCCCGGCGTGCGCCGCGGCGGTGCAGGACCTCGCCGGGCTGCCCGGCCTGCTCGCCCGGGTCGACGCCGACGTCCTGGACGACGCACCGCTCGCCGACGAGCCGGCCCCCGACACGCTGCTGCCGTCGCTGGTGCGCGGCGTGCGCCACCACCGCAGGCGGCGCACCGTCGTCACCGCGATGCTGGCCGCCGCGGCGGCGCTCGTCGTCGGTGGCGCCGGGGTGGCGGCGTCCCAGCTCGGGCAGCCGACCGACCGGCGTCCCACCGCTGCGCCGACGACCTCGACGAGCCCGACGTCGACGCCGCGCCCGATGACCGCGGTGCAGCCGGCGCCGATGAGCGCGCGCCTCGCGGTCCAGCCCGTGGCCTGGGGCACCCGACTGGTGCTGACCTGCCGATACGACCCGGACGACACCCGCTACGGCGAGGCTGCCGAGTACGCGCTGGTCGTCCGCACGCAGGACGGCCGCACCGAGCAGGTGGCCACGTGGCGCGCACTGCCCGGCCAGCAGATGGAGCTCAGCGGAGCCACCAGCGCGCGGGCGGCGGACATCGCCGCGGTCGAGGTCAGGCTGACCGGCGGCGCGACGGTGCTACGACTGCAGAGCTGAGGGTGCGCGGCCTGAGCCGCGCGAGGACGGCCACGCCACCCAGCACCGCGACCACCTCCGAAGCTGCGCTGACCACCTGCGCGGTGCCGGTCCACACCTCGTGGACGCCGAACAGCCCCACCGTCGCCGAGATGACGAAGGCCCCCAGCGTCGCCAGCCCGAAGCCGACCGCCAGCAGCGCGGGGAGCCAGTGTCGCCACGCCACGAGCAGGACGGCGATCGCCACCGCCCCGCCCGCGTTGAGCAGGAACGACGGTCCGATCACCGCGATGTCGCGGAACCCGTCGAACCACAGCTTCAGGTGCACCGCCCCCGATACGAGCACCGCCACCGCCGTCAGCCACCGGATCGCCTGCTGCTGAGTCATCGCGTCCTCCCGCGTCGAAGGGTCCTGCCTGCTTCACGAGCCGCAGGGCGTCCCGGTTCAGATCGAGGTGAGGTGAACCGGACGCCGGCTACCTGCGTACCCGAGGGCAACGACCGCTCGAAGCGAAGGAGCACCGCCATGGAGCAGCCCAGCCCCACGCCGTCCCGCCGCACGGTGATGCTGGCCGGAGCCGGTACAGCCGCCGGCCTCGCCGCCCTCACCGCATGCGGCAGCCCGTCGACGCCCGCGGCGAGCGCGCCGACGAGCGCGGGACAGCCGTCGAGCGCCGCGGGGGGCGGGCCGCTCGTGAAGCTGAGCGACGTGCCGGTGGGCGGTGCGGTGTCGGCCAAGGACGCCCAGGGCCGGTCGGTGATCGTGTCGCAGCCGAAGGCCGGCGAGGTCGTCGCGTTCTCGGCCATCTGCACTCACATGGGCTGCACCGTGGCGCCGGCCAAGGGCATCCTGCAGTGCCCGTGCCACGGGTCGACGTACGACCTCGCGACGGGCAAGAACACCGGCGGCCCGGCGCCGCGCCCGCTGTCGCGGATCGACGTGCAGGTCACCGGCGGCGACGTCGTCGAGAGCTGAACGCGTCACGGCGTGCGCCTCGTGGAGATGAGTGCAGCCGTGGGTGCGGCCGGGTGGTCGCGATCACAGCGTCTTCGCCGCACCCATGCCCGCACTGATCCGCTCAGTGACCCGCCGGGTCAACCGCTCGGACCTCTTCAGGGCAGGTAGCCGACCCGCACCGAGCCCGCGCTGGAGTGGACGTCGATGACCCGGTCGGAGGCCGGGTCGGTGCGCACGTCGACGTTCTCCGAGCCCGCGCTGGTCTTCGCCGACACCCGGTAGGTCGCCGAACCCTGCGGCAGCAGCACCGTCACCGACCCCGCGGACGACGACGCCGTCACGCGCGTCGGCTCGCTCGCCAGCTCGACCGTCACCGACCCGGCGGACGACGACGCGCGCACCTCGGACGACGACAGGTTCGTCGCGCGCACCGAACCCGCGCTCGTCGACAGGTCGAGCGCACCCGAGAGCCCGTCCGCCCGCACGGCACCGGCCGAGCTGTGCACCCGGACGTCGACGCCGGACGGCACCTCCAGACGCACCCGACCACTGCAGCCGAGCCCGAAGCCGAACGGGCACGACGACCGCACGACCAGCCGGTCGCCGTCCAGGCGCTGAGTGAGTTGAGGAGCGCGCATCGACCACGTCGCCGTGCGGTCGAGCCGCGTGGTGTCGTCGGCGCTCGCCGTCAGCTCGACGGCCTCGGCGCTCACCTGGACGTCGATGCTGCGTACGCCGGTGTAGGTGTGGGAGACGTGCTGGCTGCCCCGGCCGCCGACCGTCGAGGCGACGAACAGGCCCGCGACCACCACGATGAGCCCCACGATGACCACGGCGGCCACGATGGGTGCCGTGAGCCCGGAGCCGCGTCGGGGCGGCGATGCCTGGGGAGGTGCCGTGGTCGCCATGCCTCCACGGTCGCGGGGCCACGGGTGGGCAGTCACGGGGCGAAGGTCCCCAAAACCGTTGCCGTAGAGCAAGTTCAGCGGTTCACTGGACGAGTGAGCACGCACGAGCACATCGACCTCGTCAACCGCTACGCCGCGCACAACTACCACCCGTTGCCGGTCGTGGTGGCGTCCGCCGAGGGCGCCTGGGTCACCGACGTCGAGGGGCGCCGGTACCTCGACTGCCTGGCCGGCTACTCGGCGTTGAACTTCGGCCACCGCCACCCCGAGCTGGTGCGCGTGGCGCACGAGCAGCTCGACCGCGCGACGCTCACCAGCCGCGCCTTCCACAACGACCAGCTGGGGCCGTTCTGCCGCGACCTCGCGGCGCTCGCGGGTATGGACGTCGTGCTGCCGATGAACACCGGTGCCGAGGCGGTCGAGACGGCGCTGAAGCTCGCCCGCAAGTGGGCGTACGAGGTCAAGAAGGTGCCGGCCGACCAGGCGACGATCGTGGTGGCATCCGACAACTTCCACGGCCGCACCATCACCATCGTCAGCTTCTCGACCGATCCCGTGGCGAGAGAAGGCTTCGGGCCGTTCACGCCGGGCTTCGTCGTCGTGCCGTACGGCGACCTCGACGCCATGCGGGCCGCCGTCGACGACCGCACCGCCGCCGTTCTCGTCGAGCCGGTACAGGGGGAGGCGGGCGTGATCGTGCCCCCGCCCGGCTACCTCGCGGGCGTGCGCGAGCTGTGCACCGAGCGCGACGTGCTCTTCATCGCCGACGAGATCCAGTCCGGGCTCGGTCGCACCGGCACCACGTTCGCCTCCCAGCTCGAGGGCGTCGTGCCCGACGTCTACGTGCTCGGCAAGGCGCTCGGCGGCGGCATCGTGCCGGTGTCGGCGGTCGTGAGCCGCCGCGAGGTGATGGAGGTGATCCGCCCCGGCAACCACGGCTCGACGTTCGGCGGTAACCCGCTGGCGGCTGCGGTCGGGCACGCGGTCGTGCGCCTGCTGCAGACGGGCGAGTACCAGCAGCGGGCGAAGGAGCTCGGCGAGCAGCTGCACGAGCGACTCGACGCCCTCGTCGGTCGGGGCGTGAGCGCGGTGCGCACCCGCGGGCTCTGGGCCGGCGTCGACATCGAGCCGTCGCTCATGAGCGGGCGCGAGGCGTGCGAGGCCCTGCTGGCGCGCGGGGTGCTGGCGAAGGAGACGCACGGCTCGACGATCCGGCTCGCGCCGCCCCTGGTGGTGACGCCTGGCGAGGTGGACCTGTTGTGCGAGGAGCTCACGGCCGTGGTGGCGGGGCGCTGAGCGCGACGTAGCCTCGTGGGGTGAGAGCAGCCCGCACCCGCTTCGCCGCCAGCGTCCTCGCCGGGGCGGTGGTCGTCGGCCTCGCTGTCAGCGCCTGCAGTGGCGCACCGACCGCAGCGCGCCGCACGACGGCGAGCCCGACGGCGAGCCCCTCCACCACCGCCTCGCCCATGTCGGCCGCACCCGGCGTCGCGCCGTTGACCGGCCTCCATGTGGCGAAGGTCGCCGCGCAGCCGGCGCTCGTCGTCAAGATCGAGAACAGCAGTGCCGCGCGTCCGCAAGTGGGCCTCGACCGGGCCGACCTGGTGGTCGAGGAGCTCGTCGAGGGCGGCATCACCCGCTTCGCCGCGATGTTCCAGTCCCGTCGTGCCGCATCCGTCGGCACGGTCGGGCCGGTGCGGTCGCTCCGCGACGTCGATGCCGCCATCGCCGGGCCGACGCGCGGGCTGCTGGCGTCGTCCGGCGGCGCCGCGGTGGTGCTGCGGCGGCTGCGCAAGGCGCCGGTGCAGCTCGTGCTGCCGTCGCGGTCGGCGTACTTCCGCAGCAAGAGTCGCCCGGCCCCGCACAACCTCTACGCGCGCGCCGACCGGCTCTGGGCCGCAGCCGACCGCGCCCACCGCGCGCCTCCGCCGCCGTACCTGCCGTGGGCCGCCGACGCGGCCACCGCCTCGACGTCCGGCGCCGGCAGCCGGCCGGCGTCGAGGCTGCTGCTCACCTTCTCGCGGGCGGCCCATCCGCGGTGGGCCTACGACGCGGGCTCGCGGCGGTGGTTGCGCAGCGAGGGCGGCACGCCGTCGAAGGTGGTGTCCGGTGCGCGCCTTGCTGCGCAGAACGTCGTGGTGCTGCGGGTGCGCACGCGGGACGCGGGCTACCGCGACCCGGTCGGCAACCCCGTGCCCGAGACGGTGCTCACGGGCACGGGCAGCGCGCTCGTGCTTTCCGGTGGCCGGCAGGTGGCGGGGCGGTGGAGCAAGGCCAGCCCCTACGCCCCGCTCACCCTGACGACGTCGAGCGGCGCCCCGCTCACCGTCGCCCCGGGCACCACCTGGCTCGAGCTCGTGCCGACGTCAGGCGGTGCGGGCGTGCAGGTGCGCTAGCCGGGCGGTCGGCTCAGGCCGCCGGGCCGCGCCGTCGCACCTCGCGCACCTGCTCCATGGCGTCGCGCAGCTCGCTCAGCCACTCGTCGGCGTTCTCGCCGACCAACCGCACGCACCACGCGAGCGCGTGCGCTCGTGAGCGGGCGACGCCGGCCTCCACCAGCGTGTCGAGCACCTGGCGCTCGGGCTGGCGCAGCCGCGTCATCACCGGCACGGCGAGGTGGGTGAAGCGGTGCAGCTCGTCGCCGGTGCGCACGGCCCAGGCGACCTTGCGGTCGAAGCGGTGCTCGGCCTCGCGGGCGACGCCCACGCGCTGGTCGCGGGTCTGCTCGCGCCAGCCCTGCACGCGGCCGGCCAGGGCCTGCGCGCGCTCGGCCTCGGTGGCGTCGTCGTTGAGGCTCGGCGCCTCGAGCGGGACGACGACGGTGATCTCCTCGCGGTCGACGACGACCTCGGCGGCGCCGTCGACGGTCCAGTCCTGTGGCAGGCGCCCGGTGAACCAGGCGCGGACCTCTGCCGCTGCTTCTGCAGTCATGTAAGCATGATTACTCGCTTACACCTGAGGGTCTAGCGGGGTTCGCTGTGGGCGAGCAGCACGTCACGGGTCACCTCGAGCTGGCCGCGATGCTGGGCCAGCTCCTCGTAGACGTGCAGGAACACCGCGCCCTGCGTCCGCGCGCGGAAGGCGTCGTCCCGCTCCGGGTCGGCCGGCGGGGCGGCCGGCGGCTGGTCGAGCCGGGCGGCCGCGAAGTCCTCGTGCAGCTGCCGCCGCGCCTGCTCCAGGCGGTCGAGCAGGCCCGCCACCTCACCGCTGGCCCGGAACTCGGCCGGGCGGTCGCGGTTGCTGGGCCGGCCGTGCACCACGTGGCCGCCCCAGAACTCCATCACGGCGAGGCAGTGCGTGACCACCGCGTACGGCGAGTTGGCGCCCGGGGTGTCGAGCCGGCGTCCGGCGTGCGCGTCGCCGAGCTCGCGCAGGATCTCGGCGAGGCCGTCGAGGGCGTCGTCGACGAAGTGCAGGTAGCTCGTGGTGTCGATCACGAGGAGGCCTTTCGACGGAGCAGCCAGCGCTCGGTCCACGAGCGGGGTTCGACGAACGGCCCCGCCAGGAAGCGCACTGGTGGCGTCACGAGGACCACGGCCATCACCAGTGCCGCGAGAACGGCGACGCTTGCCGCCACGGTCGGTGCCCCCTCGCGCGGCCACTCGGTCCAGCGCAGCACCGTCAGCAGGGGCAGGTGGATCAGGTAGGGGAACATCGTGTGGCGACCGGCCTCGGCGAACCAGCGCCCGACCGCCGTCGGTGCGCCGGGCTTGCCCGGCACCGCGAGCATCAGGCCGACGGCGAGCACCGCCGAGATCAGCAGCGCGCCGGTGCGGTAGACCATGCCGTGCAGCGCGCCCTGGTGCAGCGCCGCGTAGGAGTCACGACCGAAGAAGATCGTGCGGTCGAACCCGACCTCCTGCACGCCGACCCACACCGCGCCGGCGAGCAGCACGAGCAGGCCGCAGATGCGCGCCCCACGACGCTGCCGCCAGAGCGCCACGCGGTCGACGAGCCACGGGCCTGCGACGAAGAGCGGCAGGAAGAACGCGATGCGCGACAGCGACAGCAGGCCGCCGATCTTCGAGCTCAGACCCGCCAGCAAAGCGACCGCCAGCGCAGCGGCGACGGGCGCACGCAGGCCCTGGAACCACGGCATCAGCAGCCGCCAGCCCGCCAGCGCGACGAGGAACCACAGTCCGAAGGTCTGGCTGGTGAACGACCACGACGGGTGCGACCCCTCGAACACGTGATTGACCGCGAACGCGATGAGCTGGAACAGCACGTACGGCACGAGCAGCTGCCACACGATGCGGGTCAGCCCCTGACCCCTGGCCTGCAGGCGGCGCGCACCCCAGCCGGCCAAGAGCACGAGCGCAGGGATGTGGAAGACGTACAGGTAGTCCGAGATCGCCACGGCGACACCGCTGCGCCCGCGCACGAGCCCGACGAAGTGCCCCGCGAGCACGAGCGCGATCGCCACCCACCGGGTCTGGTCGACCCACGTCTGACGCACCTTCGGTGGTGCGGCGGCGGGCGGCTCGGACGGCGCAGGGTCGGCCGCGCTCGTGGAGGGTGCGGTGTGGCTGCTCATCGGATCCTTCGTCGGCGATGCGGGCGAACCCACCCTAGGGGCGGTGGCCGTTCCCAGAAACCGGTGGCACAGTCATGCCCGTGTTCTTGCGCCGCAAGCCCGCCGCCACGATGTCGCTGTGGTGCGTCGTCGGCGCGGCCGAGCTCGAGGCCCTCGCGGCCACCGGCTGGAGCACGTGGCCGCAGCGCGGTGCGGACGACGTCACGGTCGACGCCTTCACCCTGCGCACCGACGCGGTGCGCGTCCTGCGCGAGGAGGTCGTGCCGGCGCGCGGCGAGGGGTCGCTGGTCGTCTTCGACGTCCCGGCCGAGGTCACCTCGTGGTCGGGTGTCGCCGCCCACGACGGGCGCCTGAGCATCCCCAAGGGCCGGCGGCTCACCAAGGCGATCGTCGGTGACATCTGCGAGGAGGCGCAGTACCAGCGCGGTGTGCCGCACGTGGAGGTCGACGCGGTGCGCGACGCCTTCGGCGAGCTGGTGCCCGACACCTGGCGGGCCATGGTGACGGCGCCGACGTGGCTGCGCCGCGGGTGGATGGCCACCGGCACCTACGTCGACCTGCACCCACCGCACGTGGCGATCCAGGTCACCCAGGCGTGGATGCAGGAGATGGTGTTCCACCCCGGCGCGCTGGTGATCGGTGCGGACGGCCAGCACCGCCATCTCGTGATCGACCTGCGCGAGCCCGACCCGCCGGTGCACCTCGTCGAGGACTCCAGCACCGGCTGGGACGACACGGTGGTGCAGGCGCGCAGCGTCGGTGAGCTGGTGCGGCGGCTGGAGCAGGGCGACTTCCAGGTCGTCGGCTGAGCCGTGGACGTCGTCACCGGCCACGACCCGCGCCGCTTCGCCGAGCGGGTGCGGGGCTTCCTGGCTGAACGGCCGGCGCGGCACAGCGTCATCCTCACCCGCCTCGCGCGGGCCCTGGCCGGTGAGCGGGCGGAGCCGCCGCAGAGCGAGCTGTGGTGGTGGGTCGAGCAGCCGGACGGTGAGGTGGTGGGCGCGCTCATGCAGACGCCGCCCCATGGCGCCTACCTCACCGCGGACGACGACGCTGTCGTGCGCGCGCTGGCCCGCGCCGCGTGGGTGGCTCGTCCCGACCTGCGCTCGGTGGGTGGACCGGACCCCAGCGGCCAGGTCTTCGCCGACGAGTGGGTGCGGCGCGGCGGGCCGTCCGCCGAGGTCGTCATGCGCCAGCGGCTGCTGCAGGTCGACGAGCTCGTCGAGCCACCCGCCCCGCCTGGGCGACACCGCCTCGCTGGGCCTGCCGACGTCCCGTTGCTGCGGGGCTGGGGGGAGGCGTTCACCGACGAGGCGACGCCCGGGGGCGCCCGTATCGACCACGTCACTGCGCGCGTCGCGGCCGGTCTGCTGCACGTCTGGGAGGTCGACGGTCGTCCCGTGTCGATGGCCGCGGTGACCCTGCCGGAGGCCGGGGTCGCGCGCGTGCAGCTGGTCTACACGCCACCGCAGGAGCGCGGCCGGGGGTACGCAGCGGCGTGCGTCGCCGCCGTCACTCGCGAGCAGCTGGCCGAGCCCGGGCGCACGTGCATGCTCTACACCGACGCGGCCAACCCGACGTCCAACGCGGTGTACGAGCGGTTGGGGTACCGCGTGATCGGGACGGCCACGGACCTCGCCTTTGCCGCTACCATCGACGCGTGAGCTGCACCCTGACGCGCCAGTGGTGGCTGCCGTAATCGGCGGCCGCTGACGCATTCCCTCATGGCCGCCGTCCGGCGGCCAGGTCAGCTCGGCATCTCGCGCTCATCTCGCTCGCTGCGGCGGCGGTCGTCCCACTCGACGACTGGAGCCCGACATGACCACCTTCGCTGCCTCGACCCTCACGACGCCTTCCACCACCTCGCTGCTCGCGGACCGCGCGGACGTCCTCGAGGCGCCCGACCGCTACCGCGTGCTCACCGGCGACCGGCCCACCGGCCCGCTGCACCTCGGTCACTACCTCGGCACGCTGCGCGAGCGCGTGCGCCTGCAGGACGCCGGAGTGCAGACGTTCGTCGTCATCGCCGACTACCAGGTCGTCACCGACCGCAGCGACACCAGCGAGGTGGCGGCGAACGTCCGCGAGCTGGTGCTCGACTACCTCGCGGTTGGCCTGGACCCCTTGCGCACCAGCGTCTTCCGGCACAGCGCCGTGCCCGAGATCGGTCAGCTGATGCTGCCGCTGCTGTCGACGGCGACCCTGGCCGAGCTGCAGCGCAACCCCACGGTGAAGGCCGAGGCCGGGCACGCCGGGCCCCTCAGCGCGCTGATGCTCACCTACCCGGTGCACCAGGCCGCCGACATCCTCGCGGTGGGCGGCACGCTCGTGCCGGTGGGCGACGACCAGCTGCCGCACCTGGAGCAGACGCGGGTCGCGGCCCGTCGGGTCAACGAGCGCTACGGCCGCGGCGCGAGCGTCCTGACGCCACCGCAGGCGCTGCTCACCGAGGCGCCGCGGCTGCTCGGCACGGACGGGCAGAAGATGTCCAAGAGCCGGGGCAACGCGATCGCGCTGGGCGCCAGTGAGGACGACACGGCGCGCCTCGTGCGGTCGGCGGTCACCGACTCCGAGCGGGAGATCACCTACGAGCCGCAGCGCCGTCCCGAGGTGTCGAGCCTGGTGCTGATGGCCGCGCTGTGCTCCGGCCGCACGCCGCAGGACGTCGCGTCCGAGGTCGGCAGCGGCGCGGCGCGGTTGAAAGCCGTGGTGGCCGAGGCGGTGAACGAGCACCTGCGGCCGATCAGGGCCCGGCGGCGTGAGCTCGAACGCCAGCCGGACGTCGTCGACGCCGTGCTCGCTGCCGGCCTGGAGCGGGCGCGTCCCCTGGCCGCTGCGACGCTGGCGCGCGTGCACGAGGCGATGGGTCTGACGTGAGCAGATCTCGCACTGCGAGACGCGGGGTCTCGACGCTTGGGCGTCGGCGCGGCCTGCCGATACGGTCGGCAGAGGTCATGAGCGCCAGCGCGAAGCCCCGGCTCGCTGGCCGGCAACCCTCCACCGCGGTGGGGTGCCCCGGGTGACGACCTGGCGTCGGCGAGGTGTCGGCGCAAGCGCGGGCTCCGGCGACGGCAGGGGTCCCAGACCCTCTGGAGTACCTGATGTCCAGTCCCATCGTCATCGAAGACCCCCGGGCCGCAACGGTTTCGGCGTCCTGCGACCAGCCCCTGCTCACCGTCGTCGGCGGTGACCTGCCGGTGCCGCTGCTCGACGGCTCGTGGAGGCGCTACGCGAACCTCGACTACGCCGCCAGCGCTCCGGCCCTGGCGGCCGTGGCCGAGCACGTGGAGCAGGTGCTGCCCTACTACGCCAGCGTCCACCGGGGGGCCGGGTACGCCTCGCAGGTGTCGACGGCGCTGCTCGAGGACGCTCGCGCTGCCGTGGGGGAGTTCGTGGGTGCCCGACCGGGCGACGTCGTCGTGTTCACGCGCAACACCACGGACGCGCTCAACCTGCTGGCGGGCTGCGTGCCGGCCTGGGGTGACGTGGTGTTCCTCGACCTCGAGCACCACGCGAACCTGCTGCCGTGGCAGCGGTTGCCGCACCGCTGCGTCGCCGTCGAGCGGACCGTCGACGCCACGCTGGCCGCACTCGACGACGCCTTGGCGGCGCAGCCGGCGGCGCTGCTCGCCATCACCGGCGCGTCGAACGTCACTGGTGAGGAGCTGCCGGTCGAGCGCATCGTGCGCCTCGCTCATCGCCGCGGGGCTCGCGTGGTCGTGGACGCCGCCCAGCTGGCGCCGCATCGCGCGATCGACCTCGAAGCGACCGGCGTCGACTACGTCGCCTTCAGCGGCCACAAGCTGTACGCGCCGTACGGCTGCGGGGTGCTCGTCGGACGACGCGACTGGCTCGACCTGGCGCAGCCGTACCTCGCAGGCGGGGGAGCCGTGCGCGAGGTGACGGTCGACTCGACCCGCTGGGCGCCCGTTCCGGCCCGGCACGAGGGCGGGACCCCGAACGTCCTCGGCGCGGTGGCGCTGGCCCGCGCGTGCCGCGAGCTGCGGGCGCTGCCCGAGGGGGCGCTCGAGGTGCACGAGGCGGCGCTGCGCGGTCGGCTCGTCGACGGGCTGAGCGCGGTGCCCGGCGTCGGGCTGCACCGGGTGTTCGACGACGCGCCCTCGTCGATCGGGGTCGTCACCTTCACGGTCGACGGCCACGACCCCGGCCTGGTCGCGGCGTACCTGTCGGCCGAGCACGGCATCGGCGTGCGCGACGGGCGCTTCTGCGCCCACCCGCTGCTCGCCCGGCTCGGGCTGGATGCGGCCGTACGGGCGAGCGTTGGCGTCGGCTCGCGGGCTGAGGACGTCGACCGCCTCGTCGCGGGGGTCGCGGCCCTGGTGCGGCGGGGAACCGGCGCCGAGTACGCGCTCGTCGACGGGCGCTGGCAGCCGGTGTGCGACGTCCGGCCGCTGCCGGAGTGGGTTGCGCCGTCAGCGGCCGGCTCCTCGCCCTGCGGCGGCTGAGCGCCGTCGGGTCGGGGGTCGACGTCAGTCGCGCCCGATGCGCAGCGCCGCCAGCAAAGCGGTGCGCGCGAGGACGTGCGGAGGAGGTGGCAGGTGCGCGAGATCGCACCACTTCAGGCCGTCGTGCTCCTCGGGGGCGGTGTTCGCGGGGGTGCCCTGCCACTCGCGCACGAGCCAGGCGCTGAGCACCGCTGGGTCAGCGGCGGGGCCGACGCTCAGCCGGGTGAGGTGCGTCGCCGAGGCCGTCGCCACCTGCACCCCGAGCTCCTCGTGCAGCTCTCGGCTGAGCGCGTCGAGCTCTGACTCACCCGCCTCCATGGCGCCACCCGGCAGGTCCCAGAGGTCGGGGTAGGCGTGCTTGTCCGGGCGACGGTGCACGAGCAGCACCTGACCGTCCCGGACCAAGGCGCCGACCACCACCACCGTGTGCACTCGCGGATCAGAGCACAGCGCGATGCACCGGTCAAAGCAGACCGCGCACAGCCTCGACGACGGCGTCGGGCCGCTCGTCCGGGATCCAGTGCGAACCAGGCAAGGCCACGTGCTCGTACGGCGCGTCGACCCACTCCGCACACTCCTCGACGGCTCGCCGTCCGACGGCGAGGTCGTGGTCGGCCGAGAGGTAGACGGTCGGCACGCGCACCGGCGGGACGGCGGCGAACTGGGCGTCCATCGCGGCGTACCAGGCGAGGGGGCCGCGCAGCCGACCTGGCTCGAGCATCGGAGCGACGTAGCCGTCGACCACGTCCTTGCTCAGCGTCGAGCCGGAGAAGAACGCCCTCAGCCGGCGGCCGTCGTCGTCGAGCAGGACGCGTTCGGCGCGCTCGACGTCGCTCAGCAACCGCATGTACGCCGAACGCTCCTTCTGCTCGGCGTCCGACCGCAGCGCAGCGCCGAACGCGCCTGGGTGCGGCACCGACGCCGCGACGAGGCCGCGCACGCGCTGTGGGTGGTAGGCGGCCAAAGCCCAGGCCACCGCTGCGCCCCAGTCGTGCCCGACGACGAGCACCGCCTCACCCGCGGTCGTCGCGTCGAGCACCGCGACCGCGTCAGCCACCAGCTGGTCGAGGCGGTACGCGTCGATCGCGGTGGGCTGGGGGAGCGGGGAGTAGCCGCGCTGGTCGACGGTGACGCAGCGCAGGCCGAGCTCGCGGACACCGGGCAGGACGCCGTCCCACAGCGAAGCGTTCTGCGGGAAGCCGTGCAGCAGGAGGGCCGTCCCGTGGGCGGCCGCGTCGTCGTCCACGACGGCTCGCAGGTCGAACGCCTCGGCGCCGTGGCGGCGCTCGACCGAGATGACGGACACCACTCAGGTCTACCGCACGTCCTGGTGAGATAGGACCTGCGGACGCGGTTTGCGCGGGGCTACGATCCGAGACGATGACCGACTCCGAGCCGCACCCTGAGATGCACCTGCCCGCTGCCGTCGAGCGCCTTCGCGCGCAGTACCGCGCCTTGCCCTCGGGGCAGCCGGTGCGGTTGGCGAAGACGACGAGCAACCTGTTCCGGCCACGCGAACGTGGTGCGCGAGCGGGGCTCGACGTGTCGGGTCTCGACGAGGTGTTCTCCGTCGACCCCGTGGCGCGCACCGCCTACGTCGGGGGCATGACGACGTACGAGCACCTGGTCGACGCGACGCTGGCCCACGGGCTGATGCCGCTGGTGGTGCCGCAGCTGAAGACCATCACCATCGGCGGGGCGCTCACGGGCCTTGGTATCGAGTCGTCGTCCTGGCGCGCGGGCCTCCCGCACGAGTCGGCGCTGTCGATCGACGTCCTCACGGGGGCGGGTGACATCGTGCGCGCGACGCCGGACGGCCCGGACGCCGAGCTCTTCACGACGTTCCCGAACTCCTACGGCACCCTCGGCTACGCCGCCGCGGCCACGATCGAGCTCGTGGCCGTGCACCCGTACGTGCACCTGCGGCACGTCCGCTTCGAGGACCTCGACGAGCTGAGCGCCGCGATCGACAAGCTCGTCGGGGCGGGCGACGGCGAGCGCACCACCTGGGACGGTGAGCCCGTCGACTTCATCGACGCCAGCGTCTTCCCGCCCCGCGACGACGACGGCCCCGCGCGGCTCGAGGCGTTCCTGACCCTCGGCACGTGGGCCGACGAGGCGCCGTACACCTCTGACTACACGGGGATGGGCGTCTACTACCGCTCGGTGCGCAGTCGGCACGAGGACTGGCTGACGGTGCGCGACTACCTGTGGCGCTGGGACACCGACTGGTTCTGGTGCTCGCGCGCGCTGGGCGTGCAGAACCCGAAGATCCGCCGGTGGGTGCCGAAGCGCCTGTTGCGCAGCGACAACTACCAGCGGGTGATCGGGCTGGAGAACCGCTACCACGTCAAGGCGCGGATCGACGCGCGCCGCGGTCTGCCCGCGCGCGAGCGGGTCGTGCAGGACGTCGAGATCCCGGTGGAGCGGCTCGCCGAGTTCTTGCGGTGGTTCGTCGACACGGTGCCGATCGAGCCGATCTGGTTGTGCCCGCTGCGGTTGCGCCGTCCGGCACCGACCGCGAACGGGCAGTGGCCGTTGTACCCGCTCGCCCCGGACGAGCTGTACGTCAACGTGGGCTTCTGGTCGACCGTGCCGATCGCCGAGGGGGACGTCGAAGGTGACGTCAACCGGCGGATCGAGGCCAAGGTCGCCGAGCTCGACGGACACAAGTCGTTGTACTCCGACGCCTACTACGGGCCGGAGGAGTTCTGGAAGCTGTACGGACGAGACCAGTACGAGCAGGCGAAGCGCCGGTACGACCCGGACTCGCGGTTGCTCGATCTTTACGACAAGGCGGTGAGAGGGCGATGAGCGTGCTCGGCCAGTGGAAGCAGGACCAGGGCCGTCGAGGGGACATGACGATCGCCGAGGCGTACGACCTGCTCGTGGGAGCGAGCGACCAGGTGCACTTCGAGGCCTACGACGGGTCGTCGTCCGGGCCTGCGGACGCGCGCTACCAGGTGCGGCTCAAGAACCCGCGGGGCCTGGCGTACGTCGCCGGCGCGCCGTCGTCCTTGGGGTTCGCAAGGGCCTACCTCATGGACGACCTGGAGGTCGACGGCTTCCACCCTGGTGACCCGTACGACCTGCTCGCGATCCTCGACACCCTGCTGGAGCCCCGCCGCCCACCGGCAGCCGAGGCCGTGCGCGCGTTGCGCGCGTTCGGTCGCGCGGCGCTGACCCTGCCGGCGCCCCCGCCGAACGAGGTGCCGAGCGGCGTGCACCGTGCGCTGCACGGGTTGCGGCACTCGCGCCGTCGCGATGCCGAGGCGATCCACCATCACTACGACGTGAGCAACCGCTTCTACGAGATGGTGCTCGGCCCGTCGATGGCCTACACCTGCGCCTGCTACCCCAGTGACGACGCGACGCTCGAGGAGGCGCAGGCCAACAAGTTCGACCTGGTGTGCCGCAAGCTCGGCCTCAAGCCGGGCATGCGCCTGCTCGACGTCGGCTGCGGCTGGGGCGGCATGGTGCGCCACGCGGTGCGCGAGTACGGCGTCACCGCGATCGGCGTCACGCTCTCAGCGCAGCAGGCCGCATGGGCGCAGCAGGCCATCGAGGCCGACGGCATGAGCGACCGCGCGACGGTGCGCTACCAGGACTACCGCGAGGTCACCGAGTCCGGCTTCGACGCCGTGAGCTCGATCGGCCTCACCGAGCACATCGGGATCAAGAACTACCCGTCGTACTTCGAGTTCCTGTACTCCAAGCTCGTGCCGGGCGGCCGGCTGCTCAACCACTGCATCACCCGCGCCGACAACCTGCACCCCGGCATCAAGCGCCGCGGCTTCATCGACCGGTACGTGTTCCCGGACGGCGAGCTGGCGGGCGCCGGCACCATCATCGTGGCGATGCAGAACGCCGGGTTCGAGCTGCAGCACGAGGAGAACCTGCGCCGCCACTACGCGCGCACGCTGGCCGGCTGGTGCCGCAACCTCGTCGAGAACTGGGACGAGTGCGTCGCTGAGACCGACCTGCGCACCGCGAAGGTGTGGGGCCTGTACATGGCGGGCTCGCGGCTGGCGTTCGAGCGGCGGCAGATCGAGCTGCACCAGGTGCTCGGCACGCGCACCGAGGAGGGTGGCGACCCGCACCTGCCGATGCGTCCCGACTGGGGCGTGTAGGCGCCCCATGCGCACGAGCCGGCTGGAAGCGTTCAGCGACGGCGTCCTCGCCATCATCATCACGATCATGGTGCTGGAGCTGAGGGTTCCTGAGGAGCCGACGTTGCACGCTCTGGCTGGCTCGGCGACGGGGTTCCTGACGTACCTGCTGAGCTTCGTGTACGTCGGGATCTACTGGAGCAACCACCACCACATGTTCCAGGTGGTCGAGCGGGTCAACGGTGGCGTGCTGTGGGGCAACCTGCACCTGCTGTTCTGGCTGTCGCTGTTCCCCTTCACCACCGCGTGGGTCGACGAGTCGTCGTTCGCCCGGACGCCGGTGGTGGTCTACGGCGTCAACCTGCTGCTGGCGGCCATCGCCTACTACTCGTTGCAGCTGGCCATCTTCCGGGTGCGTGGAGGTGCGGGGTTGCGCGAGGCGTTGGGTCGCGACGGCAAGGGCAAGGCGTCGCCGTTCCTGTACCTCACCGGCATCGGGCTCGCCTTCGTGGCGCCGTGGCTGGGGGTCCTCGTGTTCTCGCTCGTCGCCATCATGTGGCTGGTCCCGGACCGGCGCGTCGAGCGCTACCTCGACGCGCGCGAAGAGGCCGCGCAGGTCTGAGCGCTCGTCAGCCGAAGAGCAGCATGAGGACGCCGGACGCCAGGTTGAGCGCGACGAACCCCAGGCCGATCACGGCGCCGATGATCGCCGGGGTGCGGCCGTCGGCTCGGCCCAGGCGCACCGCGCGGCGCCCGAAGTGCACCGCCAGGACGCCGGGCAGCACGAACACCAGGATGGCGGGCGCGGCCGCGAGCAGCGCCTCCCACCACACGAGAGAACCGCTGTCTCCACCGAGCACGGAGGCCAACCCCTCCCCGATGACGAAGGCGGCGACGAACGAGACCGGGTACAGCGCCAGCGACCACCACGCCCGCCGATACGCCCGGTCTGCCTCGGGCGAGTAGGTGGGCGCCGGTGGCGGCGGGCTCGGCCTGGGTGAGTTGATGCCTGAGGTCGACATGGCCTGCTCCTCTCGGCATCCCCACAGTGGCGCGCCTCAACGCCGGCGGGCAGAGGCGTTGGTCCCTGTGGGCAGACCAGGTGGGCAGAGCAGCCTGGCAAAGGGCGCGAGTTCTAAACCCGCCCTCTCAGGAAGGTGTCTGTCATGCTCGAGCGATGGCTGAGGGGAACGGACCTGCCGCAGAGACGGCGGACGAATTCGATCCACGGGTAAGCATTCGTAATGCGGAGACTGGTGAGGTGAAACCAGTCCGCCGCGATGCCGTGGAGGGCTTGGACAAGTTCATTGAGGGGTGGGAGCACAACACCTACCTGCCGCATTCCTTGCGGTTCTCTGGCTGGCAGATGGCCGACGAGGCGCACCCAGCTGGGACGGGGACTCCCGGGTACCGTGTTGTTCACAAGACCATCCGCACCTTTGTGTTTCCGCAAGTCTCCATGACGTTCAGCAATCTGCAACTGAAATTTGGAACGGGACCAATCACATGGGGAGAGCCCAGATTTCAGGGCGCCCTCAATGGCCGCACGCCCGGCACCTTTCTGTTGCCGGAATCGGGTGAGTTAGAAGTTCTCGCAAACAATAAAGTCTCCTATAAGTGGCAGCCGAACGTGCAAATCAATATGACTGCTCACCAAGAAGACACCCCGAGTGTCAACCATATTGAGATCCTGTACGCCTTGCCCCAGGAGGCCGGGGACCAGTACGAAGACATGATCGCGGGCGGCCGAGCTGGTGTCGCGACCCTGACCATGATGATCGACCGGATCTACGGGGAACGCGTGCTTGGCCCTGTGATCACGGAAGAGGTCGGTGAGGTCTTCGAGGACTGGCACTGGAACCGGCTCTTGGGTGGGCGCTCCGTTGGCATGGAGAGTCAGGCGCGCTTGGAGCAGATCGATGGAAACAAGTTCGTCGAGAGGTTGTCTGAGGTCGTCGACGGCCACCTGCATCGGCCAGACAAGATTCGCAACCGAATCAAGATTGCGTCGCAGTGGTATTGGCGCGCTGAGGCTGAGCCTGAACGGGTTCAGCAGTACATCGGGTACTGGCTTTGCATTGAGGCGCTGGAGTTGGAGGAGAATTCGAATATCGCGCCGATCAAAAATCGGGTCGCTGAGTTGTTGAAGGTGGCCCGGGATACCGTGTCCGTGCCGATCGGCCGCATCTATTCCATCCGCAATCGACTCGTTCACGGAACTGCGCGAGAGGTCGACGTCGAGCACGTGGAACGTGTGCGTGCGCTTGCCGTGGCTCTGCTGGAGTTCCACGGCTTGGGTCTCGTGACCCCAGGGTCAGGTGCGGGCCTGCGGTGGGCCGTGGGGCTCTGGGACGCTGAGGGCAGCGGCCCCGCGACTTGACTTGAAGTAGCAACACAACTCGTACGGCTCCCTGGCGGCCCCGAACGCTGACAGGCGGCGCTGGGTCCCGTCGTCCACATGGGGTCCCCGAGCGCTCGTGCGCTGGTCGCGGTGGTCGGCCGAGCGTGTGGTTGGCTCGGCCGTCCACGGCGACCGGGTTGCGCGCGTGCGGGCGGGGCATGTGGGCGAGGGGCCACGAGCTGCACGACGCGTCTTGACGGGAATGACAGACGTGTCGTTTACTGCTGCCACTTGATTGACGCGCACCTACAGCCAACTCATCGGCGGCCAGAACCTCTCGGCTCTAGCTCGGTCGCCACCTTCACACACCGATATCGCGCGCCGCTGATACTCAGCGTCTGACGGCCCTCCAGGTCGCCGCCGTCGGACTTCGCTTCTTGCGATGCGACCAGGTGTGCGAGGTCTGTGGGCCGTCCATGACTTCCCGTCGCCGTCACGGCGACGACTCCGTGCACCGCTGTCCATTGGTGTCGGGGTTGGAGTCGTCATGGTTGTTGAGCGGGGGGACGCGGTCGAGCGGTTGGCCCGTCCAGCGTTCGCCGGTTGGTCGCTGTCGCTGTATCCCGGGGCCGCTGAGGCTGGCGGCTGCTTCGTGTCTTCGCTGCCGCGAAAGCCGGTGATCCGTGGCGGTCCCACGGCTGACCCCGAGCGTGCGCGTGTCGAGGCGGGGCGTCGGGCGAAGGGTCGGCTGCGCAGGTATTGCGCGGCGAACCGCCTAAACCGCCTTGGCACGTTGACGTACGGGCCACCGCGAAGCACCGATCCTCGGGAGGTTCGCCAGCACGTTGGCATGTTCTTTCGTGAGCTGCGTTCCGAGCTCGGTGGCCAGCCGTTTCCCTACGTGTGGGTGCCAGAGCTGCACAAGGATGGGGTGCACTTCCACGTCCACTTTGCGGTCGGCAAGTTCATCCCCCGGCACCGCATCGTGTCGGCGTGGGGCCGCGGGTACGTGGGCATCAAGCTGCTCGGTGACCTGCCGGTCGGGTCCGGTGCGCTGGGTGAGGCCCGTAAGGCGGCGGGCTACCTGTCGAAGTACGTCGCGAAGTCGTTCGCTGATGACGCGGCTGGCGTGAAGCGTCCCAAGGGCTTGCACCGCTTCGACGTCGGGGAGGGATTCGCTCCCACGGTCACCCGGTTGACGGCGACCACGGCTGACGGTGTGCTGGCTCGGGCGTGTGAGGTGATGGGGGCTGCGCCGGCGCTTCGGTGGAACTCAGCCGATGCCGAGGAATGGCGGGGTGCGCCGGCCATCTGGGCGCAGTGGGTGTGACCTCGTGTCCTCGAACCGACGACCGCCACCGCGACAGCCGCAACGGCTGGACGCTGACGTGGTGCGTGCCTGGCTGGAGGCCTCGTGCACCGCGCAGGGCGTCCCTGTGGTGGTTGAGGACGTGGTGGCGCTGCGGCGTGTGAGCGCCCTGCTGGGTGGGGGGACGGCGGGGGACCCCGGCGGCAAGCGCAGCGCGCCGGGTGCGCCGACCCCCGACCGGCGGCGTGAACCCGCTGCCTGTGGCTATACCCGCCAGTGAGCCTGCACCCGGTTCGGGTCCAGCGTTCGCTGGCCAGGCCCGACGGGCTGGATGACTGCGTGGTCCAGCAGCGTCCGCACCACTGCGGCTTGCCGGTCGAGGTTCAGATCTGCCCACCGCTGCTGAACGACCTCTAAGGGGCCGGTCAGGCCGTCGAGGGCGGCGGTGTTGGTGACGCGGGCCAACCTGCGCTCGAGGTCGGTGATGCGCGCCTGGATCGGATCGCGCGCGGTCAGCCACTCGGCCATGGTGATCGCCTTGGTCGCGTAGGCGGCGGCCAGTTCGTCGGCTCGGCCCCGCTCGTCGCTGAGCTGCTCGGCCAGGGCCGCTGATTCCTCGTCGCTGGTGCCGCCTGCAAGCTGCTGCATGAGCGCCGGGTTGGACAGGCGCATGAGCACCGCGTCGGCGATCAACTGCTCGACCGGCTCCGCGACCACGGTCAGCCGCCCGCAGCCGCCGTGGTCCGGGCCGGAGCTGCACACGTACCGGCGGGAGGCCTGCCGGGCTGCCGAGAACAGCCGAGTGCCGCACTTCCCACACCGCAGTAGGCCCGACAGCAGGTAGCGCCGTGGTGCACGACGACCTGACGCCGTCTGGCTCTCCATCCGCGTGAGGGTCCGCTGGCGCGTCTGCGGGGTGATGATCTGCGGCCACACCGCCTTGCCGACGACCTCGCCACGGTGCTCGCGCAGCCCCGCGATCCGCCCAGAGCGCAGGAGGTTTCGCAGCGTCGGCGTCCGCCACGGGCCACCTGCGACGGTCGTGATTCCCTCCGCGTCCAACCAGACGCACAGTGAGCGCAGCGACTCCCCGGCCAGGAACCGCTCGACCAGCGTGCGGATGACGGCGGCCTCGTCCTGGCGGACGGTCACCCGGTCCTTCTCGAACCCGAACGGGCGCAACGGGCCGCCGTTCGGGCGTCCCTGCTCGGCCAGCTCGGCGTGCTTGCGCAGGATGCGCCGCGACTTCGTGGCGGACTCGTGCGCGGCCACCGCGCCCATCATCCGCACCGCCATCAGGCCGTCGCCGGTCATGATGTCGCTGTCTCCCACCACAAACCGCACGTGCCGCACCTTCGCCGCGTCCATCGCCGCGACGAACTGCTCCAGCTCGATCGGACGCCGCGTGAGCCGGTCCACGTGATAGACGATCACCGCGTCCCGGTGACCGTCGCGCAGGTCCTCCAGCATCCGCTCATATGCCGGACGCCGCTTACCCGAGTACGCCGAGATGTCGTTGTCGGAGTAGACCTCGGCCACCGACCAGCCAAGCCGCTCGGCCAGGGCCTCACAGTCCGCGACCTGGCGACCCACACCCAGACCCGCACCCTCGGCGTCGCTGCTGATGCGCGCGTAAATGGCCGCCGCCTTCACCGTCGTCACAAGAGGTCAGACTAGCGAGCCGTGCCAAAAGGCACGTCGGACTGTCCTCACTCTCGGCGCGGCACGAGCCACTGGCGGGTGAGCCGTTGCAGGTACTGGCGCTGCCAGCGTTGGGGGTCTGGTGGCGGGGACTCCGGTGGGCTTCCGGGCTCGGTCCAGATGATCTGGCCGTCGACGAGGCGGGCGGTGGCCCCGGTGGCGTGGACGTAGCGGTGGTGGCGGCCACAGAGCAGGGCGCCGCGAGTCAGGTCGGTGCGCCCGCCGTGCTCCCAGTAGTCGACATGGTGGGCGTCGCACCAGGAGACGGGCGCCGTGCAGCCGGGCCAGGTGCAGTGCCGGTCGCGTTCGATCAAGGCAGTGCGTTGGCGTGCGGTGTAGTCGCGCAGGGTGCGGCCGACCTCCAGGGGGTTGCCGAGGTCGTCGAGCAGCACCGGCACGAGGGCGGCTCCGCAGGACAGGCGGGCCAGCAGCTGCCGGGAGATGGGGGTGCCGTCGTCGAGCTCGGCCGGGGGCAGCCCGGTCGGCTTGATCTGGTCCGGCCCACTGGGGGCGATGGCGGCGGCGAGGGTCTCGCCGGTGACGCGGACGATGACCTTGACGTGGCTGCCGTGGCTCGTGGGTACTTCGTCTCGGGCCAGGGTGGTCTCGGCGAGCCGCTGCAGGGCGTCGTGACGACGCTGGCCGGCGGTGCGCGGGTCGGGGGTGCCGTCGTCGGCGGGTTGAGGGGCGGACCACGCGTCGATGGCGGTACGCAGCGCCGCGCCGGCCTCCTTCGTGAGCAGGCCCTGCAGGAACGTCATGCCTGAGGCCTCGGTCGACAGGATGAGGCAGCGCTGGCGGTGCTGGGCCTTCTCGTCGCGGGCGAGGCGGTCGTCGGCGCTCGGGTCGAGGTGGTGGCGGATCGCGGTGGCGCACTTGGCCAGGTCGGCGGCAGGAAGGCGCGTGGCGTCGTCCAGGAGCATCACCTGGGCGGTCGTGACCTGGTCGGCGTCGATGGCTTCCGGGCCGTCGGCCGGGACGTGGGGTGGGGAGAGCTTCTCGATCGTGTCGGTGACCACGCGGGCCTGGCACACCCGCAGGGCGCCGGCCTCCGGCGCCCCGCGGGTCGGTGCCAGCTCGGGTGAGAGCGCGGAGCGGTAGAGGGTCTGGGCCTGCTTGCCCAGGCCTGCAGCCTCGGCCGGGCGCAGCGTCGGGCTCACCTTGCGCAGCCATGCCCCAGGCGACCCGGTGCCGTCCTGGCCCGGCAGCCCGCGCGAGTCGACCTCGCCGAGCAGGCGCACCGTCTGCCCGTCGGCAAGCCGGCGCACCTGGTCGAGCAGGCCCGCCACCTCGGCCAGCTCGCCGTCGCCGAGCGGCCACAGGGCGGCCCCGGCCAGCCGCTCGAGCCCCTCGGCCAGCGCGGACACCGCAGCGCGCGCGTCGCCCGCGCCGCCCGAAGTGCCCACTGTGTCCGTCATGCGACAACTCTGCCCGACGCCACCGACAGTCGGGTTGCGCCGCAACGCATCTGTGGACAAACCGACAACTCTCAGCACCTGTGGACCACCAGATCGTGCCGGTACACACCCGAATGGGTCGCCCAGAGCGCCGAACGGGCGCACTTGGGCCAAACTCCTGACACCGAAGCCCGCCTGCGCTGAAGATCCCTGGTGGCGCAGGCAGGTGCCAGGGTCGACTCGAGGGGACGCGCATGAGCGAGGTGTCGCAGGGGGCGCTGCCCGCTGCCCTCGACGTCCTCGTGTTCCGTCGCGTCGGCCGCCGCTGGACCCATCTCGGAGGGGAGGGGCGCGGCGCCGCCTGGGCCGGGTCGTTCGAGCTCGCCGATCTCGGGGACGCGCGCCTCGAACGGGCCCTGCAGACCGGACGGCCCGTCCGCCGGCACAGCCAGCGCCCCCACCACGTGATCGGGCCGTACTGGGCCTGTACGTCGGCCGTCGTGCGCGTGGACGGCGACCACGCCGTCGTCCTCGGCTCCGCGCACGCCGAGCCCGACCTGCTGCGTCTCGCCGACGACCACCTCGTCGACGCCTGCGCGAAGGCCGCCGACGCGATCACGACCGTCTCGCCGGCCAAGCACCTCGCTGACGAGGTCGAGGTGCTCACCGCGCTGCGCCGCCTGACCCTCGGTGCCCCGCCCAGCGTCGCCTCCCTGCTCGACCACCTCGTCGCCACCGCTGCCGACGCCCTCAGCTGCGATCTCGCCGCCGTCTGGCTCGACGACGGCCGCCACGCCGTCGCCACCCCCTCGTGGTGCCCTCCGGGCGGCGCGCAACGGGCCGTCGTCACCGCCCGACAGCTCGCCGCCACCCTGCCCACCGCCACCGGCCGACCCGAGTGGCTCGTCGTGCAGGACGCCACCCAGCAGCCGCTGCCGATGCCGGTCGGCGCCGACCCGGACGTCGCGTCGTACCTCGCGGTGCCCATGGCGGTCGACGGTGCGCACGGCTGCCTGCTGCTCGTGCACGCCACCCAGGCGGCGCGCGGCTTCACCAGCCT
Source organism: Angustibacter sp. Root456 (assembly GCF_001426435.1). Lineage (NCBI taxonomy): Bacteria > Bacillati > Actinomycetota > Actinomycetes > Kineosporiales > Kineosporiaceae > Angustibacter > Angustibacter sp. Root456. Next base: position 126,630 of record NZ_LMER01000016.1, read on the forward strand.
CTGCCAGAGCCTCGCCCTGCAGCTGAGCGAGGCGGGCGCCCGGCTCGTGGAGCGCGCCGGCCAGCGCGACGACCTGGTGCGAGAGCTGAAGTCGTCCCGCGAGCACGCCTTGCTCGACCCCCTGACCGGGGCGGCCAACCGCCGCGGCTGGGACGAAGCCGTCGCCCGAGCCCGTGAGCACGTCGCGGCCGGGGGAGCGGTCACGGTGGTCACGGTCGACCTCGACGAGCTGAAGCACGTCAACGACACCCACGGCCACGAGGCGGGCGACCGGCTCATCATCGAGTGCGCCGAGGCGTTGCGCCGTTGCGTGCGTGGCGAGCCCGACGTCATCGCCCGCATCGGTGGCGACGAGTTCGCGCTGCTGATCCGCGGCGACGAGGTCGACGCCGTCGACATCGCGGACCGTCTACGGCTCTCGCTCGAGAGCACCACCACCGCGAGCGGCCTGCCCCTGCGCACGTCCGTGGGCGCCGCCCGGTGCGAGCCCGGTGGCTCGATCGAGGACGCCGCGCGGCAGGCCGACGTCGCGATGTACCAGGACAAGCGCGCCCGCCGGGGGAACGGCTGAGCCGAGGCTGCGCTTGAATGGTGTCGTTCCCGAGGGAGAGGCAACCATGGCGTCCGCACCGAGCGTGTCCTACTCGATCACCGTCCGGCTGGAGCTGCCCGCGCGGCCCACCGCCGTCAGCGAGCTCACCACGGTGATCGAACGCGGCGGCGGGATCGTCACCGCCCTGGACGTGACGGCGTCCGGGGCCGCCCGCGTGCGGGTCGACGTCACCTGCGCGGCGCGCGACGCCGACCACGCGACGGCCCTCGTAGAGACGATGCGCGAGGTGCCCGGCGTCGAGATCGGCAAGGTCAGCGACCGCACGTTCCTCGCCCACCTCGGCGGCAAGCTGCGCATCGAGTCGAAGGTGCCGATCCGCAACCGCGACGACCTCTCGCTGGTGTACACGCCCGGCGTCGCGCGCGTCTGCCTCGCCATCGCGAAGGACCCGGCCGACGCCCGCCGCCTCACCATCAAGCGCAACACCGTCGCGGTGGTCACGGACGGCTCGGCGGTGCTCGGACTGGGCAACATCGGCCCGCTCGCCGCCCTGCCGGTGATGGAAGGCAAGGCCGCGCTGTTCAAGCGCTTCGCGGGCATCGACGCGTTCCCCATCTGCCTCGACACGCAGGACACCGACGCCATCGTGGCGGCCGTCAAGGCCATCGCGCCCGGCTTCGCGGGCATCAACCTCGAGGACATCAGCGCCCCCCGCTGCTTCGAGATCGAGCGCCGCCTGCGCGAGGAGCTCGACATCCCGGTGTTCCACGACGACCAGCACGGCACCGCGATCGTCACCCTGGCCGCGCTCACCAACGCGCTGCGCGTGGTCCGCAAGTCGCTGCCCGACGTCCGCATCGTCATGTCGGGCGCCGGGGCGGCGGGGACGGCGATCCTCAACCTGCTGCTGCACGCCGGCGCCCGCGACGTCGTGGTGTGCGACATCGAGGGCGTGGTCACGCGCGAGCGCGCCGACGTCGCCTCCGCGCCGAACTCCGCGCTCGCTCAGGTCGCCGAGCGCACCAACCCTCGTGGCGTCACCGGCACCCTGCGCGACGCCCTGCGCGACGCCGACGTCTTCATCGGCGTCTCCGCGCCCGGCATCCTCACTGGCGACGACATCGCCACGATGGCCGACGACGCCGTCGTCTTCGCGATGGCCAACCCCGACCCCGAGGTCGACCCCGTCGACGCCGCCCCCCACGCCGCCGTCGTCGCCACCGGACGCAGCGACTTCGCCAACCAGATCAACAACGTGCTCGCGTTCCCCGGCGTCTTCCGCGGCCTGCTCGACGCTCACTCGCGCACCATCACGGACGACGTCCTGCTGGCTGCCGCGCAGGCGCTGGCCGGGGTGGTCACCGACGAGGAGCTCAACGCGACCTACATCGTGCCGAGCGTCTTTCACCCGGACGTCACGCGCGTCGTCGCCGCGGCGGTGCTCCGGGTCGCGACCCCGGGCGTCGCGCCGGCGATCCCCGAGTCGCCCGACAGCCCCCACCACGTGCTGCACGAGGTGGCGCCCGACGTGGTGGCGGCCGCCGAGCGCGAGAACCTTCCCGAGGCGATGACGCCGTGACGACGCCATGAAGACGCCATGAACCTGACGGGTCAGCTGCTGGTGGCGACGCCGTCGCTGCGCGACCCGACGTTCCATCGTGCGGTCGTGCTGCTGCTCGACCACGGCGCCGACGGCGGCCTCGGTGTCGTGCTCAACCGCCCGCTCGAGGTCGACGTCGAGGCCGTGCTGCCGCCGTGGCAGCCCTGGGTGACGGCCCCGGGTCGGTTGTTCCAGGGCGGCCCGGTGTCGCTCGACTCCGCCCTCGGCCTGGTCGGAGTGCCCGGTGACGGTCCCGAACCCACCGGTGTGCGGCGCATCAACGGCTCGCTCGGTCTGGTCGACCTCGACACCGACCCCGTCGACATCGTCTCGGTGCTGTCGGGCGTGCGGGTCTTCGCCGGGTACGCCGGCTGGTCGGCCGGCCAGCTCGAGCGTGAGATCGAGGAGGGCTCCTGGTACGTCGTCGACGCCGAGCCCCGCGACCCCTTCGTCGACGAGCCCGAGCTGCTGTGGCGCACGGTGCTGCGGCGCCAGGTCGGCGAGCTCGCGTTCGTGGCGACGTTCCCCGACGACCCCGACCTGAACTGAAGCGCACCCCGAGCGCGCACCCCGACCCAGATCGGGCCCCGAGGCGGGCGCTAGCTCTGCGGACGCCCCGTCTCCCCGCGCAGCCGTCGCACCTCCTGCGGCCAACCGCACGCCACGGCGATCTTGGCCGCCCAGTACCGCGCTTCCTCCTCGTCGGCGACATCGATGACGGCGAGGCCGCCAAGATGCTCCTTGGTCTCGACGAAGGGGCCATCGGTGAACAGCGGCGTGCCACTCGACGGGTCGACGCTGAACCCGGGGGAGTCGTCCACACCACCGGTGTAGATCAGGACCCCGGCATCCTTCATCTCTGACCGCAGCGCCTTGACCGCGGTGAACCTCTCGGTCATCTGCTCCTCGGTGTCGTCGGGCACCCACTCGTCGTTGAACGCGATGAGGAACTCGCTCACGGTCTCTCCCTGCTCTCCCGGCTCGGCGGTGGGCCGGTTGCCCACCCGCTACTGCACCACGAACGGGCGCCGCCCGGTTCGACAGGCAACCTCGGGGCATCGCACGCTCGCTGCTGAGACCTAGACTGGCGCCCATGAGCCACGACGACCCGTACGCCGACCCCGGCAGCCCCGCGGCGCCGTCCGAGCCCGCGGCGTCCCCGCAGCGCACCGCCGTGCTCGAGCGCGAGCTCGTCGAGCAGGAGCAGATCGAGCCGGGCGACCACGAGCGCTTCGCGCACTACGTGCGCAAGGAGAAGATCCTCGAGAGCGCGCTGTCGGGCGAGCCGGTCAGGGCACTGTGCGGCAAGGTCTGGGTGCCCGGTCGCGACCCCCAGCGCTTCCCGGTCTGCCCGGCCTGCAAGGCGATCTACGAGGGACTGCCCCGCCCGGACGGCGGGGACGGCGACGAGTGACCCGTCCGATCCTTTGCCAGAACTTGACTCGTTGACGGACCGCGATCTACCTGCGCGGCAGTAGTTTCGGCCCACCGCCGCCGCACCCGACTGGTGGCACCGAGTCGCAGGGAGTCCCATGAGGCCCATGTCCCGTCCCCTGGTCGCCATCGCCATGGCTGCCGGCCTGGCCGCCGTACCGCTCACCGCGGCGTCGGCGAGCGCCGCGCCCGTGCCCCTGAAGGCGTCGGCCTGTGAGACGCACACCGATGCGGTCGGAGCGCGCGGCACGCACGGGCGCGCCGACGGCAACGAGCTGAGCGTCCGCCAGGCGGCGGCGATGGAGCGTGACCTCGCCAAGACCCTCGCGGCCAAGGGCGTCGACAGCTCCGCCGCACTGCGTGGCGGCAAGAAGCCGGGCGGCACGTTCTCAGCCACCACGGTGCCGGTGTACTTCCACCGCATCACCGACGGCACGAACGGCTACATCACCAGCAGCCAGATCAGCCAGCAGATCTCCGTGCTCAACAACGCGTACGCCGGCACGGGCCTGTCGTTCTCGCTCGTCTCCGTCGACACCACGGTCAACTCGTCCTGGTACAACGTCAGCCAGGGCAGCTCGGCCGAGAAGGCGATGAAGACGGCGCTGCGCCAGGGCGGGGCGAACGCGCTCAACCTCTACACCGCGAACCTCGGCGGCGGCCTGCTCGGCTGGGCGACCTTCCCCTCGTCGTACCGCAGCCAGCCGTCGATGGACGGCGTGGTCATGCTCGACGAGTCGGTGCCGGGCGGCACGGCCACGAACTACAACCAGGGCGACACAGCGACCCACGAGGTCGGTCACTGGGTCGGGCTGTACCACACGTTCCAGGGCGGCTGCTCGGGCAACGGCGACTACGTGAGCGACACGCCCGCCGAGGCGTCGCCGGCCTACCAGTGCCCCACCGGTCGCGACACGTGCTCCGCGCCGGGCACCGACCCGATCCACAACTTCATGGACTACACGTACGACTCCTGCATGAACACGTTCACCTCGGGGCAGGTGTCGCGCATGCAGGCGCAGTGGACGGCGTACCGCTCCTGAGTGAGCACGTCGGCGACACGCCATAGCACGCTGCCGGGCCCCCGCGAAGCATCGCGGGGGCCCGGCATGTTGTTCCGCCCCAACGGTTACCCTCGCTGAACCGATGAGTACCTCAGCCGCCTCCCACCTGCCTCCCGCGTTTCCCGGGCGGGCTCCGTGGGGTACCGCCGCCAAGCTGCGCGCCTGGCAGGCGGCTGCCCTCGAGCAGTACCTCGCCGAGCGACCCCGCGACTTCCTGGCCGTCGCCACCCCCGGCGCGGGCAAGACGACCTTCGCGCTGCGGGTGGCCACCGAGCTGCTCGACCGCGGCGAGATCACCCGCGTCGCCGTGGTGGCTCCCACCGAGCACCTCAAGCGCCAGTGGGCCGACGCCGCGCACCGGGTGGGCATCCGGATCGACCCGGAGTTCCGCAACGCCCACGGCACCCACGGGCGCGACTTCGACGGCGTGGCGCTCACCTACGCGCAGGTCGCGAGCCGCCCGCTGCTGCACCGTGCGCGCACCGAGGCCGCACGCACGCTCGTGATCCTCGACGAGGTGCACCACGGCGGCGACGCGCTGTCATGGGGCGACGCCGTCCGCGAGGCGTTCGAGCCCGCCACCCGCCGGCTGAGCCTCACGGGCACGCCGTTCCGCTCCGACACGGCCGCGATCCCGTTCGTCACCTACGCCGAGGACGCCGACGGCGTGCGCCGCTCGAAGGCGGACTACTCCTACAACTACGGCGACGCGCTGCGCGACGGCGTGGTGCGTCCGGTGATCTTCCTCGCGTACTCCGGCCAGATGCGCTGGCGCACGCGCGCCGGTGACGAGGTGAGCGCCCGACTCGGTGAGCCGCTGACGAACGACATGACCGCCCACGCGTGGCGCACCGCGCTGGACCCCAAGGGCGAGTGGATGGGGTCGGTGCTGCGCGCCGCCGACACCCGCCTGTCAGAGGTGCGTCGCGGCGTGCCGGACGCCGGCGGGCTGGTGATCGCCACCGACCAGACCCAGGCCCGCGCCTACGCCTCGCTGCTGCGGGGCATCACCGGCGAGCCGCCGGTCGTCGTCCTGTCCGACGACACCGGTGCCTCCGAGCGGATCGAGCAGTTCAGCACCGGTGAGCAGCGCTGGATGGTGGCCGTGCGCATGGTGTCGGAGGGCGTGGACGTCCCGCGCCTGGCCGTCGGCGTCTACGCCACCTCGACGGCGACGCCGCTGTTCTTCGCCCAGGCGGTCGGCCGCTTCGTGCGGGCCCGGCGGCGTGGTGAGACGGCGTCGGTGTTCCTGCCGAGCGTGCCGACGCTGATGCAGCACGCCGGTGAGCTGGAGCTCGAGCGCGACCACGCCCTCGACCGCCCCCGTGCCGCCGACGACGACGGTCTGTGGTCGCCCGAGGACGCGCTCGTCGCCGAGGCGAACCGGCCCGAGAAGGCGTCCGGCGAGCAGGACCTGCTGCCGTTCGAGGCGCTGGAGGCCCAGGCGGAGTTCGACCGCGTGCTCTTCGACGGCGGCGAGTTCGGCACCGCGGCGCTCGTCGGCAGCGAGGAGGAGCAGGACTACCTCGGCCTGCCCGGGCTGCTCGAGCCCGACCAGGTGGCCGTGCTGCTGCGGCAGCGGCAGGCCGCGCAGCAGAAGGGCCGCGCGCGGCGCGGCGAGCCGGAGCCCGAGCGGGCGACCCACCGCGAGGTCGCGGCGCTGCGCAAGGAGCTGCACACGCTCGTCGGCGCCTGGGCCAAGCGCACGGGGCAGCCGCACGCCACCGTGCACGCCGAGCTGCGGCGCACCTGCGGTGGCCCGGCGGTGCCCCAGGCAGGCGCGGAGCAGGTGCGCGAACGTATCGAGACGCTGCGGCGCTGGTTCGTCGGCAAGCGCTGACTCCCAGCCGTGGCCCGGCGGGCACCCAGGTTCTTGACAGGTTGCGCGGCGCACGATCGTGGTGAGGTCCCGTCGAGGGGAGCCACCATGTCGCTGCTCGGACGTCCGCTGCTCGTGCTGCTCACGCTGCTCGCCGTGGGTCTGCCCGTGGCCACCGCGCTGGTGTGGAACCGCCTGGGGCGGCGCCGGGTCGTGCGGTGGTCGGCGCGCACCGCGCTCCTGGTGGTCACCCAGCTGAGCGCGGTGCTGGTCGCCGGCGCCGCACTCAACGACTACGGCTACTTCTACGGGTCGTGGTCGGAGCTGTTCGCCGCGGGTGCGTCGTCGGCGCCGGTCCGCACGAGCGGCGGGCCGTCGCGCACGGCGGCCGCCGGCGGCCCTGCGGTCGTGTCGACGTCCGGGATCCGGATCGTGGCCGACGTCGGCGCGCGGACGCCGGCCCAGTGGGCTCGCGTCGGGCGGACCCTCGCGGTGCGGATCTTCGGCGCGGCGTCACAGCTCGCCTCGCCCGCCTACGTCTGGTTGCCACCGCAGTACTTCGCCCCGGGCCGCGCCCGGGCCTTCCCCGCCGTCGAGGTGCTCGGCGGCTACCCCGGCAGCGCCCTCGGGCTCGTACGTCACATGGACTACCCCGGCGCGGTGCTGGCCGAGGTTGGCGCCCACCGCGCGGCACCGGTGGTGCTGGTGATGCTGCGCCCTGCCGTGGTCTACCCGCGCGACACCGAGTGCACCAACGTGCCGGCCGGACCGCAGGTCGAGACCTTCCTCGCTCAGGACCTGCCCGCCGCGATCGACGCCGGCCTGCGCGTGCGCCCGACCGCCTGGGGTGTCATGGGCGACTCCACCGGCGGCTACTGCGCCACCAAGATCACGATGGACCACTTCGACCGGTTCCGGGCGGGCGTCGCGCTGTCGGGCTACTTCACGGCGCTGCACGACCGCACGACGGGTGACCTGTGGGGCGGGTCGAGCACCTTGCGCCACCTCAACGACCTCGAGTGGCGGCTGCGGCACCAGCCGCCGCCGCCGACGTCGCTGTTCATCGCGATCTCGCGGGACGAACGGGGGCCGAACGGCTACGCCGACACCCGACGCTTCCTGGCGCTGGTGCACAGGCCGTTGCAGGTGACGACGATGGTGCTGGCGTCCGGCGGCCACAACTTCGGGTCGTGGGGCCGCGAGATGGGTCCGGCGATCGACTGGCTCTCGGCGCGGCTCGGGGGCTCGGTCACCGCGGTGACGACGTCAGGGCCGCCAGCACGAGCCGGGCGATGAGCGCGTGCCCCGCGGCGTTGGGATGGTCGCCGTCGTCGGCCAGCAGGCCTGTCGGGTCGCTGCGGCCTTCGGCGCCCTTGAAGGGTGCGTAGAGGTCGAGGCACGTGGCTGCGGCCGCGGTCACCTCGGGGCACAAGGCCGCGTTGAACGCGCGGGTCAGCCGGTCGCTCCAGGCCAGGTAGGCGGTGCCGCGGTCGTCGCGGCCGACGTCGCCGTCCTCGAACACGTTCCAGTAGTCGGTGACGATCACGCGGGTGGGGTGACCGACTCGCAGCGCCCGCACCTCGCGCACGACGTCCGCGACCCGCGACGTCACCGCCGCGACGTCGCGCTGTGCGCAGGCGTCGTCGCAGGTGCCGGCGTCCCACGCCTGCAGGGCCGGTGCGAGGTCGTTGGCGCCCACGGTGATCACGTCGGCGTCGGCGCGGCGCACGTCGGCCCGCACGCCGGGGTCGTGCCGCACCAGGTCGAGCAGCTGAGCGCTGGTCTGGCCGGGTCGTCCGCGGTTGGTGGAGCTCACCGGCTGTCCGCTCGCCGTGCTGAGGTCATGGGCCAGCAGCCGGACGAAGTCGACGCACCCGCACGCGCTGCCTGCGGTGACCGAGTCACCGAGGCCGAGCACGTCGTGCACGACGGCACCGGACGCCGCGGGTCTCGGGCCCGGCGCCGCCGTCCGGTGGGGGGCCGCCGAGCACGCGCTGAGCAGCGCGAGTCCCAGCGCTCCCACCAGCCACAGGAGCACCACCTGACGCCGCCCGGCGCGGACCAGCACCCCACCAGTGGAACACGTCGCGGCCGGTCGTCGTTGACCTCCGTATGGCTACGACGGCACTGACCCCTGAGACCCACGACGAGACCGTCCAGGACGGCATCGTCCTCATCGACTTCTGGGCGGAGTGGTGCGGCCCGTGCCGCCAGTTCGGTCCCGTCTTCGAGCGCGTGAGCGAGGAGAACCCGGACGCGCGGTTCGTGAAGGTCGACACCGAGGCTGAGCCCGAGCTCGCCGCCCGCTACGGCGTGACGTCGATCCCCATGCTGGTGATCTACCGCGACGGCATCCCCGTGTTCGGCCAGCCGGGCGCGCTGCCCCAGCCCGCCCTGGAGGACCTGCTGCGCCAGGTGCGCGAGCTGGACATGGACCAGGTCAAGGTCGCCTACGAGCAGCAGCTGGCCTCGGCGCAGGCCGGCGGCAGCGACCGCAAGGCGAGCACCGACCCGACGTCGTTCTGACCCTCTCCTGCACGAGCGAGGGCCCCGCCGGTGACCGGCGGGGCCCTCGTCGCGTGCGGTGGCCGCTCAGCGCTCGTCCGAGCCGCCTGCACGACGCGCGCGCAGGGCGGCCTGGACGGCCGTGACCGCGAGCCAGGCACCCAGGAACACCAGCCAGGCCGACAGGCCCCAGTCATCGTCCAGCACGAGCGTGGCGACCACCAGGCCGACGACGACGGCGACGAGCCCGGCCAGCTGCTGCCCGGCCCAGCGACGCCAGGTCACTTGATGCACTTCTTGGTCCACACGGAGAACACGAAGAAGTCGGCGATGCCGTACGCGCCACGCACCTTCACGCACCGCTTGTGCGCGATGCCGTAGTCGAGCTGGCTCTTCATCGTGGAGTACCGCCGCTTCATCAGGTAACCGCACACGGCCTTGGCGACAGCGTTGGGGATCTTGCCGCACAGGGCGCCGACCACCGCGGACACCGGTGCACCGTAGCGGTCCATGATGAGCTTGTTGCGCCACATCTCCGACCAGTAGTACTCGACGTACCAGACCGGCACCCGGTAGAAGCCGATGCTGTACTTGGGGTCAGCCACCACGGGGAAGGTGGCGCCCCGCGTGTCGACGACCTGGCGCAGCGTGCCGTCGGCCTGCAGGCGGTAGTGCGTCGGCAGGCTGCGCCCGCGCGCGTCGCGTGCCCACGGCGCCGCCACGGTGCCGACCACGGTGCGGCCGTCGACGACGATCAGGCTCCCGTCGTCCGCGGGCTCGAGCTGGTGCCCCTTCGGCAGCGCGTTCGCGAAGTCGATCGTGGCCGCGGCGCCGCCGTGCGCCGCGTCGAGCACGGCGATCACCGACACGTGGCGCGACGAGCGGTGCACGAGCGTCGGCACGGGGCGGCCCTGTGCCGTGGCTGGTCGCACGGCCAGCCCGGCCGTGGTCTCGGGTGCGGTCAACGCCCGCACGCCGTCCCCGGTGACCGTCTCGGCCACGCGCGTTGCCGTCGCGAGCGCGTCCGGGCGTGGCTGCGTGGCCGGCCGCGCCTGCGCCGGCAGCGCGACGGTGGCGGCCACAGCGGTGGCCACCGCGGCGGCGGTCAGCCCTCTCCAGGCCATGAGCCTGGTCGTCGTCCTCAACCTCATCGTTGCCCCTTCGTGAGCGGCGAGCGCGTGTGTCGCGACGCCGAGGGCCGGGACGCTAGGTGACAAGTGACAAACCCGACAATGCGCCGCCGGTCGTTGCCATCGCCGTCCGCAATGGCTGCGAACAGCGGGCGTTAGGCTCGCGCCGTGACCCAGACCGTCGAGCCCCGACCGATCACCGACCGCGCCCGCCCGGACGTCGATCTCGCCGTCCTCGAGGAGGTCCAGCGGCGCGTGCTGTGGCTCAGCACGCGCATCGTCGACAGCGCGAACCGTGAGCGGCCGCACACCGACGGCGTCAAGGTCGGCGGTCACCAGGCATCGAGTGCCTCGATGGTGAGCGCGATGACCGCGCTGTACTTCTCGCACCTCGACGCCGCCGACCGGGTGAGCGTCAAGCCGCACGCGAGCCCGGTGTTCCACGCGATCCAGTACCTGCTCGGCAACCTCGACGGCTCGTACCTCACCCGCCTGCGCGACCGCGGCGGCCTGCAGTCGTACCCGAGCCGCACCAAGGACCCCGACGAGGTCGACTTCTCGACCGGCTCGGTGGGGCTCGGCGCAGCGGCGCCGCTGTTCGCCGCGGCCGTGCGCCGCTACGTCGACGCGCACTTCGGCGAGCGACCGCGCTCGCGGTTCGTCGCGCTGCTGGGTGACGCCGAGCTCGACGAGGGCAACATCTGGGAGGCCGTGGCCGACTCGGCGACGGCGGGCCTGGGCAACGTCATGTGGGTCGTGGACTTCAACCGCCAGTCACTCGACCGCGTCGTGCCCGGCATCCGCATCGACCAGTGGCGCTCGGCGTTCGAGGCCGCCGGCTGGCACGTGCTGGAGGTCAAGTACGGCCGGCGGCTGCAGCAGTTCTTCGACCGCCCGGGCGGTGGGGCGCTGCGGCGGTGGATCGACGCCATGCCCAACGAGCAGTACCAGTCGCTGTTCGGCCTCAACGGGCCCGCGCTGCGCGAGCGCTTTCTCGACGGCGCTCCCGACGACGTGGCGCCGCTCGTGGCGGACGTGCCCGACGACGACCTGGGCGTGCTGGTGACCGACCTGGGTGGCCACGACCTCGGCGCCCTGCTCGAGGCCTTCACCGCCTGCGACGCCGAGACGACCCGGCCCAGCGTGGTGTTCGCCTACACCGTCAAGGGGTGGGGCCTGCCGATCGCCGGCAACCCGCGCAACCACTCGGCGCTGCTGACCGGTGAGCAGGTCGATGCGCTGCGGGCCGAGATGGGCCTGGACGCCGGCACCGAGTGGGACCAGCTCGACCCCGCCAGCCCGGAGGGGCAGTGGGCTGGACGCCGGGCCCAGCAGCTGCGCCGTCCGCCGCGCTCGGCGAGCCTCGACGTCGCCGTGCCCGACGCCACCGGCGTGCGCGCCACCAAGGCGGTGTCGACGCAGGAGGTCTTCGGGCGCGTGCTCGTCGACCTGTCGCGCGACACCGCGGTGGCGCCGTACCTCGTGACCACGGCGCCCGACGTCGCCACCAGCACCAACCTCGCCGGCTTCATCAACCGCACCGGCGTCTTCGCCCCCGAGCAGGTGCGGTCGTGGAACGAGGACCCGCTGCTGAAGTGGGCGCAGGGGCCGACGGGCCAGCACATCGAGCTGGGCATCTCGGAGATGAACCTGTTCCTGCTGCTCGGGCAGCTGGGCCTGTCGTGGGACCTGTCCGACCAGCCGCTGCTGCCCGTCGGCACGGTGTACGACCCCTTCGTCTGCCGCGGCCTCGACGCCTTCATCTACGGCACCTACTCCGGCGCGCGCTTCCTGGTCGCCGGCACCCCGAGCGGCATCACCCTGGCCCCGGAGGGTGGCGCGCACCAGTCGACCATCACGGCGTCGATCGGTGTCGAGCTGCCCGGCGTGACGTTCATCGAGCCGGCGTACGCCACCGCCCTCGACTGGCTGATGTGCCACGCGGTGGGCCGCATGGCCGCGGGCGCGGCGCCCACCACGAGCGCGGCGCCGGTCGAGGACGGCGCCTACTACCTGCGGCTGTCGACCCGACCCATCGAGCAGGGTCCCTTCGAGGCGGCCCGCCGGCGACTCGGCGACGCGGTGCTGCGCCGCCAGGTGCTCGCCGGTGCCTACCGGCTGCTCGACGCCCACGTCGAGCACCCCGAGCTCGCCGAGCAGGGTGCGCCGGTGGTGCAGCTCGTCGCGTCCGGCGCGGTGCTGCCCGAGGTGCTGCAGGCCTCGGCCGAGCTGGCCGACGAGGGCATCGCGGCGCACGTCGTCGACGTCACGAGCCTGGGCCGCCTCTACTCCGCCTGGCAGCGCACGCTGCGCCAGGGCGTGCGCACCGCCACCGCACCGAGCCTGCCCGGCGCGCTGCGGACGGCGTTCGGCACCGAGCGCACGCCGCTGGTCACGGTGCACGACGCCGCCAGCCACACGATGGCCTGGCTCGGCTCCGCCCTCGGCGTGCCGTGCGTGCCGCTCGGCGTCGACGAGTTCGGCCAGTCCGGCGACGTCGGCCAGCTCTACGAGCTGCACGACCTCACGCCGGGAAGCGTGGTCAACGCCGCCCTCGCCGCGCTGAGCCTCGCCTGAAGCCCTCGCCGCGATGACCACCGGCCGTCCCGAGACGTCGCAGACGCTCGACCGCGGGCTGCAGCTGCTGCTGCTCCTGGCCGAGCACGACGGTGGCCGCACCGTCACCGAGCTGGCGGCGGCCCTCGGGGTGGCGCGGCCCGTCGTCTACCGGCTGCTCGCCACGCTGGAGGAGCGGCACTTCGTCACCCGCACGGACGACGGCCGCGTGCGGCTGGGGTTGGGCGTGCTGGCGCTCGCGACACGCGTGCAGCCGATGCTGCGCGAGGTGGCCACGCCGCTGCTGCGCTCGCTCGCCGACCAGGTGGGCGCCACCGCGCACCTCACGCTGGCCGACGGCGACGAGGGTCTGGCGGTGGTGGTGGTCGAGCCGCAGTGGACGCAGTTCCACGTGGCCTACCGGGTCGGCAGCCGCCACCCGCTGGAGCGCGGCGCCGCGGGCCGGGCGGTCCTCGCGATCCGCGAGGGGAGCGGCGACCTCGCGTTCAGCGACGGCGAGCTGCAGGAGGGCGCGCACGGTGTCTCGGTGGGGTGGCGGGTCGGCACGCTCGAGGGATCGGTGGGCGTCGTCTCGCTGACCCCGCTGGACCCGGGCGAGGTCGGGGCCGCCGTCCGCCGCGCAGCTACCGCGCTCACGGCCCGCCTGGCGTCCTAGCGCGAGCCGGCGCGCACGAGGGGGAGGACTCGGTGCTCGACCACGGTGGCCAGGGCCACGACGGTCGAGGTGCGCACGATGTCCTCGTCGGCGACGAGGTCGTCGATCACCCGCTGCAGGTCGTCGTTGTCACGGGCGACGAGCCGGCACATGAGGTCGCCCTGGCCGGTGATGGTGTGCACCTCGAGGATCTCCGGGATCGCCGCCAGGTGAGCGGTGACGCGGTCGCGGCGGCCCTGGCGGATCTCGAGGTTGGCGAACGCGGTGACCCGGTAGCCCAGGGCCGCCGGGTCGAGGGCGGGCGCGAACGAGCGGATCACGCCGCGGTCGACCAGGCGGTCGAGGCGCGCTTGCACCGTGCCGCGCGCGACGGCGAGCCGCCGGGCTGCTTCGAGCACGGGGATGCGGGGCGACTCGGTGAGCAGCGCGATGAGCCGGACGTCGAGGTCGTCGACCGCGGGCTGCGGCTCTGGAGTGGTCATAGTGCCCAGTATGGCGGCATAGCACCTGGTCAGTGTGCGCAATCTGCCCAGCCGATCGGCGCCCTGTTGCCCACGCTGCCCGCCCAGGCCACCCTCGGTGGCACACCCCGCAGTCTCACCGAGGAGCGCCATGTCCACGCAGACGCCCGACCCGATCACCCTGACGCCCGACGAGCGCGCGGCCGAGCTCGACCTCGACCAGCTGAAGCAGCTCGTCGGCCTGGTCGAGTACGACGAGACCAAGGACCCGTTCCCCGTCACCGGCTGGGACGCCGTGGTGTTCGTCGTCGGCAACGCCACGCAGGCGGCGCACTACTACCAGTCGGCCTACGGCATGGAGCTCATCGCCTACAGCGGCCCCGAGACCGGCAACCGCGACCACCACGCCTACGTGCTGAAGAGCGGCTCGATCAAGTTCGTGCTCAAGGGTGGTGTCGCCCCTGACAGCCCGCTGCACGACCACCACCGCGCGCACGGCGACGGCGTGGTCGACATCGCGCTCGAGGTGCCGAACGTCGACAAGTGCATCGAGCACGCGCGGGCCATGGGCGCCACGATCGTCGAGGAGCCGCACGACGTCAACGACGAGCACGGCACCGTGCGCCTGGCGGCGATCGCGGCGTACGGCGACACGCGCCACAGCCTGGTGCAGCGCAAGGACTACCACGGCGTCTACCTGCCCGGCTACGTCGAGCGGAAGGGCAGCTACGTCAAGCGTCCCGGCTCCCCGAAGCGCATGTTCCAGGCCCTCGACCACGTCGTCGGCAACGTCGAGCTCGGCAAGATGAACGACTGGGTCACCTTCTACAACAAGGTCATGGGCTTCGTGAACATGGCCGAGTTCATCGGTGACGACATCGCCACCGACTACTCGGCGCTCATGAGCAAGGTCGTCGCCAACGGCAACCACCGCGTGAAGTTCCCGCTCAACGAGCCGGCGATCGCGAAGAAGAAGAGCCAGATCGACGAGTACCTCGAGTTCTACCGCGGCCCGGGCGCCCAGCACCTGGCACTGGCGACGAACGACATCATCGCCACGGTCGACGCCATGCGCACCGAGGGCGTGGAGTTCCTCGACACCCCGGACTCCTACTACGAGGACCCCGAGCTGCGCGCTCGCATCGGCGAGGTCCGCGCGCCCATCGAGGAGCTGCAGAAGCGGGGCATCCTCGTCGACCGCGACGAGGACGGCTACCTGCTGCAGATCTTCACCAAGCCCGTGGGCGACCGCCCGACGGTGTTCTTCGAGCTCATCGAGCGGCACGGCTCGCTCGGCTTCGGCAAGGGCAACTTCAAGGCCCTCTTCGAGGCGATCGAGCGCGAGCAGGAGCGCCGCGGCAACCTCTGAGATCCAGCCGAGCAGCCGGCCCCCGGACCCCTCAGGGTCCGGGGGCCGAGTGCTGGAACAATGGCGCGGGTGACCTCACCTCGGCCCGGCTGGTACCCCGATCCCCACGTGGCGCAGCAGATGCGCTGGTGGGATGGCTCGGCGTGGACCGACGACACCTACGAGCGCGCGGAGCCGATCGAGGACTGGACCCGGCCCGCCACCCCGGCGGCCACCGTCGGCGCGCGACCCGTCGCCACCACGGACGACGGCGCCGCGCTCGCGAGCTGGTGGGCCCGAGCCGGGGCCCGGCTGATCGACCTGGTGATCACCTCGGCGCTCTCGTGGCTGGTGGCCTTCCCGCAGGCGCGGGTGGCGACGGCGTCGTTCGTCGACCAGTTCAGCGCGGCCATGCGCGCGGCTGAGGCGGGCGACCCAGCGCCGGCCTTCGTCTACGACGCCGAGATGCTGCAGGCGCTCGCGGTGATCTCGCTCGTCAGCCTCGGTGTCACCTTGGCCTACGAGATGGCGTTCCTGCTCTGGAAGGCCGCGACCCCCGGCAAGCTCGCGCTCGGGCTGCGCGTGCGACGGCTGGTCGCCGACCAGAAGCTCACGGTCGACGTCGTGCTGCGGCGCTGGCTCGGCTTCGAGGCCGCGTCGTCCCTGCCCTACGTGGGCACGGCGTACCTGTTCGTCGACATCGTGTGGCCCGTGCGCGACCCGAGGCGCCAGGCGTTGCACGACAAGCTCGCCGGCACGGTGGTCGTGCGCCGCTCGCAGCCCGGTCGAGCGGCGAGGTAGGTCGCAGGGGCGGCGCGGCCGGTCAGCGGGCGGGTTGGATGGTGCCGCGCACCTCGCCGAGCGCCAGACGGCCCCCACCGGTGGCGGGCGCCGTCGCGCGCAGGACGACGGTGTCGCCGTCCTCGAGGAACCCGCGAGTCGTGCCGTCGGCCAGCTCGATCGGCTCGCTGCCGTTCCAGGTGAGCTCGAGCAGCGAGCCGCGCTCGTCGCGCTCGGTGCCTGACACGGTGCCGCTGGCGAACAGGTCGCCGGTGCGCAGGCTGGCGCCGTTGACGGTCAGGTGCGCGAGCATCTGAGCCGGTGACCAGTAGAGCGTGCGGTACGGCGGCCGCGCGACCACCTGGCCGTTGAGCTCGATCTCGATGGCGAGGTCGAAGCCGAAGAGGGCGCTGGAGTCGTTGCCGCGCAGGTAGTCCAGAGGTTCTGGGTGCTGCTCGGGCAGCGGGATGCGGGCGGCGGACAGCGCGGCCATCGGCGTGACCCACGCCGACACGCTCGTGGCGAACGACTTGCCGAGGAACGGGCCGAGCGGCACGTACTCCCAGGCCTGGATGTCGCGCGCGCTCCAGTCGTTGAGCAGCACCACGCCGAACACGTGCTCGTCGAAGTCGTCGACGTCGACCCGCGACGCCAACGCGGACGGCGTGCCGACGACGAAGCCGACCTCGGCCTCGATGTCGAGCCGGATGCTCGGGCCGAACGCCGGGTGGGTATCGGCGGGGGTCTTGCGCTGACCGGTGGGCCGGACGACGTCTGTGCCGCTCACCACCACCGTGCCGGCGCGGCCGTGGTAGCCGATCGGCAGGTGCTTCCAGTTCGGCGTGAGGGCCTCGCCGTCAGGCCGGAAGATGCGCCCCACGTTGGTGGCGTGGTGCTCACTGGCGTAGAAGTCGACGTAGTCGGCGACCTCGAACGGCAGGTGCAGCGTGACGGCGTCGAGCGGCAGCAGGTGCGGCGCGACGAGCTCGGCGTTGGCGTCCTGGGTGAGCAGGTCGACCAGCCACTCGCGTGTGGCGTCCCACTGGGCGCGGCCGGCGGCCAGGAAGGCGTTCAGTGTGGGCTGGGCGAGGGCGCCGGAGATCGCGAGCCCGTCGGCCGCGGCCACGGGCGCGGCGTCGAGCACGTGGTCGCCGACCCTGACACCCACGCGCGGTGCCTCCTCGGCGGTGGAGAAGACGCCGTAGGGCAGGTGGTCGAGGCCGTAGGGGGAGTCGGCGGGCAGGTCGATCGCGGTCATTGCTGCTCCGGTGCGGTCGTCGGTGCGGTCGTCAGGCCCAGCCGGGCCAGCTCGGTGATGGGGTCGGTGACGCCGCAGCACCCGAATGACGCGAACGACGCACGCAGCCGCGAGACGGCCTCGGTGTCGAGCGCCTGCAGCCGCTCGGCCAGGGCCCGACCGTCGCGCTCGGCGAGCACCTCGGCCATGGCGGCCTCGTCGTCGAGACTCGCGGCCAGCAGGACGTTGGCGACGCCGTGCTGCTCGAAGCCGTGGTCGGGGTCGGTGGTGCGCACGGCGTGGTGCAGGCCGGCCGTGAGCTTGAACCGCAGGGACCGCTGCTTCGCGGCGGCGATGAAGTGCGCGAGCTCGGCCTCGCTCGGGTGGTCGTCGGGCTCCAGGCCGCCGGTGCGGAACTTGGCGTGGGTGCCGATCGCGGCCACCGCGTCGAGGTCGCGGTCGACCTCGTGGCGTGACACCTCGAGCCACACCGGCAGGCCGAGCTCGGTGGCGGGCTTGAGCGTGAGCGGGTCCGACACCGGCAGCTCGAGGCTCACGACCTCGGCCCGGTCGTCGCGCTGCAGCTGACCGACCATGGTGGGCAGGATGCCCGGGTCCTCCGCGCCGGGGCGCACCACGAGCGCGACGCGCAGGCACTCAGCCGGCTCCAGCAGGGGCGCGAGCGTCGAGGACTCCCCCGCCCGCACGAGCAGCGGCCCGACGGCGTCGGCGAAGGGCGAGCGGCGGTAGCCGCGGTGGGCCTCGACCGCCTCGCGCACCGGCGCGTTGCCCGGCGGGAAGACGGCCGCGTCGTCGATCAACGCGTGCAGCAGGGCGGTGGTTGACATGCCTGGCACGGTAGCGCACCGTAGCGTCGTTGACAGGACAGCTGCGTCCGATAATCGGACGCACTGCGTCGGGTGAAGCGCGAGCACTGGAGGACCCGTGGCCTACTACCGCAGCGTCGGTGAGATCCCGCCCAAGCGGCACACCCAGTTCCGGCGGCCCGACGGTGGCCTCTACAGCGAGGAGCTCATGGGTGAGGAGGGCTTCTCGTCCGACTCCTCGCTGCTCTACCACCGCCACATCCCGTCGGCCATGAGTGACGCCCGGGTCTGGGATCTGCCCGACCTGTCAACGACGCCCAACCACCCGCTGCGGCCGTTCCACTTCAAGCTCCATGACCTCTTCCCTGGCGAGGCGCCCGGCCAGGGCCTCGACGTCGTGCGACACCGCAGGCTCGTGCTCGGCAACGGCGACGTCCGCATCTCGTACGCAGTGAGCGACACCCCGTCCCCCTACTACCGCAACGCGATCGGTGACGAGTGCGTCTACGTCGAGTCTGGGGCGGCGACGGTCGAGACGGTGTTCGGCGCGCTCGAGGCGCGGCAGGGTGATTTCGTGGTGATCCCGCGCGCCACGGTGCACCGCTGGGTGCCTCAGCCGGACGCCGGTCCGCTGCGCGCCTACTGCATCGAGGCCAGCAGCCACATCGGGCCCCCCAAGCGCTACCTGTCGAAGTACGGCCAGCTGCTCGAGCACAGCCCCTACTGCGAGCGCGACCTGCACGGCCCCACCGAACCGCTGCTCGTCGAGGGGCCGGACGTCGAGGTCTACACCAAGCACCGCGGCAACGGACCGTCCGGCATCGTCGGCAGCGTCGTCGTCCAGACCCAGCACCCGTTCGACGTGGTCGGCTGGGACGGCTGCCTGTACCCCTACACCTTCAACGTGTCCGACTTCGAGCCGATCACCGGCCGCGTGCACCAGCCACCGCCCGTGCACCAGGTGTTCGAGGGCTGGAACTTCGTCATCTGCGCCTTCGTGCCGCGCAAGGTCGACTACCACCCGCTCGCCGTGCCGGTGCCGTACTACCACTCCAACGTCGACAGCGACGAGGTCATGTTCTACGTCGACGGCGACTACGAGGCCCGCAAGGGCAGCGGCATCGGCAAGGGCTCGGTGTCGCTGCACCCCGGTGGCCACAGCCACGGCCCGCAGCCGGGCGCCGTCGAGGCCGCGCTGGGCAAGGACTACTTCGACGAGCTCGCGGTGATGGTCGACACCTTCAAGCCCCTGGAGATGGGCGAAGGCGCCGTCGCCAGTGACGACGGCGCCTACGCCTGGAGCTGGTCCGGAGGCCGTGCGGCCCCCGAGGGCGGTCGTTAGACCCTGCCGCGGCGACCCGTGAAGCTGAGGATCAGGCCGACGACCAGGATGATCACACCGATCCAGATCAGCGCCTGACCCACGCCGGCGAACCCGATGATGGCCAGGATCACGCCGAGGATGATGAGGATCAGCCAGAGCGACATGTGAGGACCTCCCATGGTGGTTTACGCCGCGGAGGACTCCCCGACGCGGCACCACAGGTCTAGTGGACTGAGGAGCACCCCGCATCTCGAGATGATCTCCGGAGCCGCCCGGGCGGGCCCGATGCTCGACATCTCGCGGCCCATGTTTGGTCAGGTATTGCCTGGTTCGTTGTCACCCACGGGGCGTAGCGTGCGAGCCGCTCGGGAACCCGTTCTGCTCACACGTGTGGAGGCCTCGTGTCGTCTCAGCCCCCCGTCCCGCCGTCGCTACCCTCGCCGGCCGGACCTTCCGAGGGGCCCACCGGCCCCTCAGCTCTTCGCCGTCGGACCGTCCTCAGCGGTGGTGCGGCGGCCAGCGTGCTCGCCGCTGCCGGCTACGCGGCAGCCCCCGCGTCGGCGGCCGAGCGCCGCAGCGGCCACGGCAAGCCCGAGACGGTGCGCGTCACCATCATGGGCACCACCGACCTGCACGGCAGCGCCCTGAACTGGGACTACTTCAAGGACGCCGAGTACGACGACGGCAAGCACGAGGACATCGGCCTGGCCAAGATCTCGACGCTCGTGCAGGCCGTGCGGGCGACCGCCGACCACCACCCGCTGCTGCTCGACGCGGGCGACACCATCCAGGGCACCCCGCTCGCGTACTACTACGCGAAGATCGACCCCATCACGCAGGGCCACGTGCACCCGATGGCCGCGGCGATGAACCGCATCGGCTACGACGCCGCCGCCCTGGGCAACCACGAGTTCAACTACGGCATCCCGCTCCTGCGCGCCTTCCAGGACCAGCTGAAGTTCCCGCTGCTCGGCGCGAACGCGGTCGACGCCACCACCGGTCACCCGGCGTTCCCGCCGTTCGCCATCAAGCGCGTCCGCGTGGGCGACGACGAGTACGTCAAGGTCGGCATCCTGGGTCTCACCAACCCCGGCATCGCCATCTGGGACAAGGCGAACGTCGAGGGCAAGCTGAAGTTCCCCGGCCTCGTCGAACAGGCGTCGTACTGGGTGCCGAAGATCCGCAAGATGGGTGTCGACGTCCTCGTCGTCGCGGCGCACTCGGGAGCCGACACCTCCTCGTCCTACGGCGACGCGCTGCCCTACCCGGAGAACGCCTCGACGCTCGTGGCCCAGCAGGTGCCCGGCATCGACGCGATCCTCGTCGGCCACGCCCACCAGGAGATCGTCGAGCGGTTCGTCACGAACGACAGGACCGGACAGCAGGTGGTGCTCACCGAGCCCATCAAGTGGGGCATGCGGCTCAGTGTCATCGAGATCGACCTCAAGCGGCACGGCAACCGCTGGCGCGTCGTGGGCCGCCACTCGCAGGTGCTCAAGAGCAACGAGGTCAACGCCGACCCGGCGATCGTGTCGCTGATCCAGAAGGACCACGAGACGGTGCGCACGTACGTGAACTCCGTGGTGGCGCAGAACGCCACCGCGATGTCGGCGGCCACCTCGCGCTACGAGGACACCGCGGCGATGGACTTCATCAACCAGGTGCAGGGTGAGACCGTCAAGGCCGCGCTCGCGGGCACGCCGCAGGAGGGGCTGCCGGTGCTGTCGATCGCGGCGCCGTTCAACCCGGCGGCGTCCATCCCGGCCGGTGACGTGACGATCCGCGACGTCGCTGGCATGTACATCTACGACAACACGCTGCTCGGCATCACCCTCACCGGTGCGCAGGTCAAGGAGTACCTCGAGTACTCGGCGCGGTACTTCAAGCCGCAGACCAGCGCCGGCCCGGTGGCGGCGGCCGACGTCACGGGCGCCGTGACGCCGAACGCGCCGAACGGCACGCCCGACTACAACTACGACATCATGGGCGGCATCGACGCGCGGCTGACGTACAAGATCGACCTCGGCCAGGCGGTGGGCTCGCGAATCGTCGACCTGGCGTACGGCGGCTCGGCGATCGACCCGGCGCAGACGTTCGTCATCGCGATCAACAACTACCGGCAGTCCGGGGGCGGCAACTTCCCGAACGTCACGACCGCGCCCGTCGTCTACAACCGCCAGCTCGAGATCCGCCAGCTGCTCATCGACTGGGCGTCGGCCAAGGGCACCATCGACTCGTCGACCTTCTCGACGGTCGACTGGGCGCTGTACTACGGGTCCACCCCGCTGCAGATCACGTCCTGACGACGGGCTCGCCCTCGAGCAGCACACCGGCCGCGCGCAGCTCGTCGAGCGCGCGGCCGGTGGTCTGCTCGGCCACGCCCGCCGTGCGGTCGAGCAGCACGCGGGTGGTGAACCCGGCGGTCACCGCGTCGAGCGCCGTGGCCCGGACGCAGTGGTCGGTGGCGATGCCCACGACGTCGACCGACTCGATCCCGCGCTCGCGCAGCCACTCGGCCAGGCCGGTGCGACGTCCGTCGGGCTCGTCGGCGGTGGTCTGGACGGTGGTGCCCTCGAAGCCGGAGTAGGCCGCAGCGTGGGCGCCCTTGCGGAACACGGCGTCCAGCAGCTCGTGGGGCACGGCGGCGTGCAGGTCGGCACCGTGGGTGTCGGCCGTGCAGTGCCTCGGCCAGGTGTCGACGAAGTCGGGTTGGTCACTGAAGTGCTCGCCCGGGTCGACGTGCCAGTCCTGGGTGGCGACGACGTGCCGGTAGCCGCCCGAACGCATCAGGTCGGCGATGGCGGCGGCGACGTCGCTGCCACCCGCCACGGCCAGCGAGCCGCCTTCGCAGAAGTCGTTCTGCACGTCGACGACGACGAGTGCCTCGGCGGTCATGGGTGCTCCTGCTCGTAGACGGTCGGGATGGCGGGCTCGCCCTTCGACAGCTGCAGGGCGGACGCTGGAAGCGCTGCGCGAGAAGCGAAGTGGCGCTCACGGGCCGCGGCCAGCGGCTCGCGGCCGACGACCTCGCCGTCGCACACGAGCTCGACGAGCAGCGGCCGGTCGTCGCCGTCGTCCGAGGGCTGGTGGCCGATGCCGACCACCTCGGCCTGGTCGATGCCGTCCGGCCCGCGACGGCGCAGCGCCCACTTGCGGCCGGCGACGCTCACCTTGTCCTTGCTGTGCTTCGCGACGCCGATGAGCTCGCCGTCGGCGCCCTCACGCGCGACGAGCTTGTAGACCAGGCCCGCCGTCGGTGCGCCCGAGCCGGTGACCAGCGACGTGCCGACGCCGTAGCCGTCGACGGGCGCTGCGGCCAGCGCCGCGATGGCGTGCTCGTCGAGATCGCTGGTGACGATGATCCGCGTCTTCGTGGCGCCGAGCTCGTCGAGCTGACGGCGCACCTGGAAGGCCTGCACCACCAGGTCGCCGGAGTCCAGGCGCACGGCACCCAGGTCGGTGCCCGCCACCTCGACCGCTGTGCGGACGGCGGCCGCGACGTCGTAGGTGTCGACGAGCAGTGTCGTGCCGGCGCCCAGGCTGTCGACCTGCGCCGCGAACGCGGCGCGCTCGTCGTCGTGCAGCAGGGTGAAGGCGTGGGCCGCCGTGCCGGCCGTGGGGACGCCGTAGCTGCGGCCCGCCTCGAGGTTGCTCGTGGTGGCGAACCCCGCGACGTAGGCGGCGCGGGCCGCCGCGACGGCCGCCCGCTCGTGGGTGCGGCGCGATCCCATCTCGATGCACGGGCGGTCGCCGGCGGCCGCCGTCATCCGGCTGGCCGCCGCCGCCACCGCGCAGTCGTGGTTGAGGATGCTCAGCAGCAGGGTCTCGAGCACCACGGCCTCGGCGAACGAACTCTCGACGCGCAGCAGCGGCGAGCCGGGGAAGAAGCACTCGCCCTCGGCGTAGCCCCAGATCGAGCCGGTGAACCGCCAGCCGCGCAGCACGTCGAGGGTCGCGTCGTCCACCACGCCCGCGAGCTGCTCGAGCTCGGCCGGGCCGAAGCAGAACGCCTCGATGGCGTCGAGCAGCCGGCCGGTGCCCGCCACCACGCCGTACCGCCGACCCTCGGGCAGCCGGCGGGCGAACACCTCGAACACGCACCGGCGTCCGGCCGTGTCGCTGCGCAGGGCGGCCTGCAGCATGGTCAGCTCGTAGTGGTCGGTGAGCAGCGCGGTGCTCGGCGGCTGCGCCGGTGGGCAGGCGGGCGTCGTCACGCTCCTGAGCCTAGAGCGGGTGTCGTCGAGGTGCTGCGTGCGCGCCCGGCCACCTACAGTGGGGGCCGTGGTGACGTCGCCGGTCGAGCTGGACGAGCCGCGGTCGGCGGAAGACGCCGACGTCGCGCGCCCGTGGATCACCCTCGTCTGGAACGACCCGGTCAACCTCATGTCGTACGTGACGTACGTGTTCCAGTCGTACTTCGGGTACTCGCGGGCCAAGGCCGAGAAGCTCATGCTCGACGTCCACCAGAAGGGCCGGGCCGTCGTCGCCACCGGTGACCGTGAGGAGCAGGAGCGCCACGTCGAGGCGCTGCAGGGCTACGGTCTGTGGGCCACGATGCAGAAGGACGACTGAGGGAGACTGGTGGCCAAGGGCTTCCGCCGCACGCGGCGTGGCATTCGGGCGCGGCTCGACGACAACGAGCGCGGGCTGCTCGCGCATCTGCTCGTCGAGGTGCACGAGCTGCTGGACGACGACGCGGGCCCGGGCGACGACGACCCGCTGGCCCAGCTCGTCGGCATCGGCACGGCGGTCGAGCCGCCGTCCGACCCCGCACTCGCCCGGCTGCTGCCGGACGCCCACCGCGACGACCCCGAGGCCGCCGCGGAGTTCCGCCGCTACACCGAGAGCGGCCTGCGTGAGCGCAAGCGCGCCGGGCTGGAGGTGGCCCGCCGCACACTGGGCCGCGACGGCGCGCTGCTGCTCGATGACGACGAGGCGCGCGCGTGGGTGGTGGCGCTGACCGACGTCCGGCTCGTGCTCGCCTCGCGGATGGGCCTGGAGGTCGACGAGGACCACGAACGGCTCGAGGCGCTGGCCGACGAGCAGGACTCCGACGAGCCCGGGGGCCTGGGCTTCCTGCTCGCCGTCTACGACTTCCTCACCTGGCTGCAGGAGACGCTCGTCGAGGCGCTCCTGGAGCCCCTGCCCGACGGCTCCTGACCCGCCGCCTCATCGTGGTCGCTGAGCATCGCCCGTGATGCGCGACCACCACGTTGACGGGATGGGGCAGGTAGGTGAGCACGCACGGGGTGCTCCGAGCCAGCCACGGTCACGCAGGAGTGAGGCCACGTCGACGGCGACGTGGCACGCCGCCCCCGCCACGGGGCCCCAGCCGTAGCGCAGCGTGACGTCACCGACGAGCAGTGCGGCGTTGTCTCGGCGGCCGTCGCGCTCCGCCTCGTGGGCGGGGTGGTAGGCCAGGCCGTCGAGCTCGACGCGGACGCGGTACCGCTCGTACTCGACGTCGCTGTACCGGCATGCGCCATCGACGACGCGCCGCCGTTGGCGCGTGGCCGCGGGCAATCCGTGCCGCCGCTCGACGTCGCGCAGGTACCTGCGCTCCAACGGAGAGACGACACCTGCTGCGACGTCGGTCAGCACGTCCTGCATGAGCCTGCGGTGCCTCACGCGCGAGCGCTGCTCGAGGGCCTCTCGCAGCCGCGCCGGCGTCGTCAAGCGGCGCCCGCACGCACGGGTGAGCCAGCCGATCACGTCGTCCGGTGTCCGCTCGGCCGATGCGAGTTCCAGGACGGTGTGCTCGAGCCGCACCTGGGGAACCGCCGCGGCCGGGTGCTTCAGCAGGTCGTGCAGCCGGCTGCGGCGCAGGCTGACGCCCGGCGGAGCGGTGACGTGGTGCGTGGCGGGGACGACGATCTCGAGGTGGCGGGGTTCGTCGTCCACGAGTCCCTGCAGGAAGCCGGCGGTGCGGCGGTCGGCCAGCGCGTGGTCGCCTCCGTGCAGCAGCGCTGCCCTGAGGCGGGCGGCGAAGTCGTCCGGGCCGTTGTGGCAGAGGTACACGCCCGGGTGCAGCGCCCGCCACTCCCGCCGTCGTAGTCGTTGGGCCACCCACCCCCGCGAGCAGCCTGCGTGGAGGAGCTGTTGACGACTGAGCACGCCCGACTGGCCGGCGAGCAGCGCTCGGGCGGGGTCAGGGAGGTCGCGAGACACCCGAGAACTCTGCCGGGTCAGTCGCCCGCCGGTGCTGCGTCGTCCACAGGGCCACCATCGTGGTGCGAGCGCATCATCGGTGATGCTCAGCCACCACGGTGCTGCGGCGGGGGCGGGCGGGGCGGCGCGTGGTGAGGGTCACGCCCCCGATGAGCAGCGGGACGCCGCGGCGACCGTAGGCTCGGACGCGTGGCAGACGCACCCATCGGCATCTTCGACAGCGGCTACGGCGGGCTGACCGTGGCGCGCGCGGTGCTCGACCAGCTGCCGCACGAGCCGGTGCTCTACCTGGGCGACACCGCGCGCCAGCCGTACGGGCCGCGCCCCATCGCCCAGGTGCGCGAGTTCGCCCTCGAGTGCCTCGACGACCTCGTCGACCAGGGCGTGAAGCTGCTGGTGATCGCGTGCAACTCGGCCAGCGCGGCCGTGCTCAGCGACGCGCGCGAGCGGTACGACGTCCCGGTGGTGGAGGTGATCCGGCCGGCCGTGCGCCGCGCCGCGGCCGCCAGCCGGGTCGGGCACGTCGGGGTGATCTGCACGCAGGCCACCAAGACCTCCGGCGCCTACGAGGACGCCTTCGCCGCCGCGCCGCACCTGCAGGTGACGACGCAGGCCTGCCCGCGGTTCGTGCAGTTCGTCGAGGCCGGCGTCACCTCCGGCCCCGAGCTGCTGGAGGCGGCGCACGAGTACCTCGACCCCGTGGTGGCCGCGGGCGTCGACACCCTGATCCTCGGCTGCACGCACTATCCGCTGCTCACCGGCGTCATCTCCTACGTCGTCGGTGACCTCGTCACCTTGGTGAGCAGCGCGGAGGAGACCGCGAAGGACGTCTACCGCCAGCTGGTGCAGCACGACCTGCTGCGGGCCGCCCACCTGCCCGCGCCGCAGCACCGGTTCGTCACCACCGGCGACCCCGAGACGTTCGCCGAGCTCGGACGCCGGTTCCTCGGCCCCGAGATCTCGCGCGCCCAGCTGCTCGTGGCGGCGCGATGAGGCTCACCGTGGTGGGCTGCTCGGGCTCGGTGCCCGGCCCGCAGTCACCGGCGTCGTGCTACCTCGTCGAGGCCGACGGCGTGGGCGCGGACGGCGCGCCGCGCACCTGGCGCATCGCTCTCGACCTCGGCAGCGGGGCCCTCGGCGCGCTGCAGCGCCACCTCGATCCCATGACGCTGGACGCGGTGCTGCTGTCGCACCTGCACGCCGACCACTGCCTCGACCTGTGCGGCCTGTACGTGATGCTCAAGCACTCGCCGGTCGGCCCGCAGCCGCGTCCCCGCGTGCCGGTGTGGGGGCCGACGGGCACAGCCGCGCGACTCGCTCGGGCCTACGACCTGTCGCCCGAGCCGGGGATGAACCGCGAGTACGAGTTCGCCGAGTGGGCTGACGCCCAGCCGGTGGAGATCGGCCCGTTCACCGTGACGCCGATGCGCGTCAACCACCCGGTCGAGGCGTACGGCGTGCGAGTCGAGGCCGGCGGCGCGGTGCTCGCCTACACCGGTGACACCGACGCCTGCGAGGCGCTGGAGTCGTTGTGCTGCAACGCCTCGCTGATGCTGGCCGACGCGGCGTTCATCGACGGACGCGACGAGTCGAAGGGCATCCACCTGTCCGGACGCCGGGCCGCGCAGGCCGCGCTCGACGCCGGGGGTGTGCAGCGACTGGTGCTCACTCACCTGCCCCCGTGGAACGACGCAGCGCAGGTGGTCGAGCAGGCCCGCGAGGTCTGGGACGGCCCGCTCGACGTCGCCGAGCCGGGTGCGACGTACGACCTCTAGCCTGGTGGCATGTCCACCGAACCCTTGACCACTGACGCGCGCCCGGACGGGCGCGGCGTCGACGAGCTGCGACCGGTGAAGCTGACCCGCGGGTGGCTCGACCACGCCGAGGGCAGCGTGCTCGTGGAGTTCGGCCGCACCCGCGTGCTGTGCGCGGCGTCGTTCACGGCCGGCGTCCCGCGCTGGCGCAAGGGGAGCGGCCAGGGCTGGGTGACGGCCGAGTACGCGATGCTGCCACGGGCCACGAACACCCGCGGCGACCGCGAGTCGGTCAAGGGCCGCATCGGCGGCCGCACGCACGAGATCAGCCGCCTCATCGGGCGCAGCCTGCGCGCCGTGATCGACACGAAGGCGTTGGGCGAGAACACGATCGTGCTCGACTGCGATGTGCTGCAGGCGGACGGCGGCACGCGCACCGCCGCCATCACGGGCGCCTACGTGGCCCTCGCCGACGCCGTCGAGCACGCTCGGGCCCGCGGCCTCGTGGCGGCGACGGCGCAGCCGCTCACGGGCTCGGTGGCGGCGGTGAGCGTCGGCATCGTGCGCGACCGCCCGGTGCTCGACCTCTGCTACGACGAGGACGTCAGCGCGGGCACTGACATGAACATCGTGATGACCGGCGACGGCCGCTACGTCGAGGTGCAGGGCACCGCCGAGGGGAAGGCGTTCGACCGCGCGCTGCTCGACTCGCTGCTCGACCTCGGCGCGGCCGGCTGCGCCGAGCTGACCCGCCTGCAGCGCGCCGCCCTGGAGGAGAGCAAGTGAGCGCCCCCGACGGCGCGCGCCTGGTCCTGGCCACCCACAACCCGCACAAGGTCGTCGAGCTGCGCGAGATCCTCGCCGACGTGGTCGCCGAACGGGGGCTGTCGATCGACCTCGACCGCGCCGTCGTCGGTGTCGACGCGTTCGAGGGCATCGAGGACGTCGTCGAGAACGGCGCGACGTTCGCGGCCAACGCGCTGCTGAAGGCGCACTCGGTCTGCACCGTGACGGGCCTGCCCGCCCTGGCGGACGACTCCGGCCTGGCCGTCGACATCCTCGGCGGCTCGCCCGGCATCTTCTCGGCCCGCTGGAGCGGCCGAACCGATCTCGACCGGCAAGCCAAGGACCGCGCCAACGTCGAGCTCCTGCTGGCCCAGCTGAGCGACGTCCTCGACGAGCACCGGGGCGCCGGGTTCGTCTGCGCCGCAGCGCTCGTGACCCCGGACGGCACCGAGCTGGTCGAGCACGGCGAGGTGCGAGGCACGCTCGAGCGCTCCCCGCGCGGCCAGAACGGCTTCGGCTACGACCCGATCCTGCGGGTCGACGAGACGCGCACGCTGGCGGAGTACACGAACGCCGAGAAGCACGCGATCAGCCACCGCGGGAAGGCGTTGCGGGCCATCGCCCCGCACGTCGTCGACCTGCTCGCGAAGGACTGACCCCGGGTCGTCGCCCGGAACGGGTCAGCGACGACGGGCCACCGCCCTGCGTGTGATCCTGAGGCCATGATGCGGTGGCGGTGGAGTGCGCTGGCCGGAGTGGCGGCCGGGGCGCTGACGGTGGGCGTGGCCGAGCTGCTGGCTGCCGTCGCCGTGCGCCTCGGGGTGAGCGGCACCCCGTCGCCGGTCGTGGCGCTCGGGGAGGCGTTCATCGACCGCACGCCGCCCTGGCTCAAGGACCTGGCGATCTCGACGTTCGGCACCCACGACAAGACGGCTCTGCTGACCGGCATCGCCCTCGTCGTCACCGCGATGGCCGCCGCGGCCGGCCTGCTCGCGGCCCGCCACCGCGTCGCCGGGCTCCTCGTGGTCGTCGCTCTGGCAGCCGTCGCGGCGCTCGCGGTGCTGAGCCGCCCGAACGCGTCACTGTCGGGCGTGCTGCCGACGCTCGTGGGCGCGGTGTGCGGCCTGTTCGCCCTCTCGCGCCTGCTCGACCGCGAGACGGGGTGGACGTCGGCGGCCGCCGACGTGCGCGCTGCTGAGGGCCCGGCGCGGCGGGCGTTTCTCACGGGGCTGGCGGGATCGGGCGCGGTGGCGGTGCTCGCGGGAGCCGGCTCTCTCGTCGTCGCCCGCGCCTCGCGGGCCGTGCAGGCCGGCCGCGCGGCGCTGCGGCTGCCCGCCCCGACGGGCCCCGGGCCGACGCCCAGCGAGCTCGCGAGCCTCGACGTGCCCGGCATCTCGGCGCTCGTGACGCCACCCGACGTCTTCTACCGCGTCGACACGGCGCTGTCGGTGCCGCAGGTGTCGCCCGGCGACTGGCACCTGCGCGTGCACGGCTTGGTGGCCGAGCCGCTCGACCTGTCGTTCGACGACCTGCTGGCGCTGCCGATGGTCGAGCGGATGGTCACCCTCACGTGCGTGTCGAACGACGTCGGCGGTGACCTCGTGGGCAACCAGGTGTGGCTCGGCCACCCCATCCGCGAGCTGCTCGCCCGGGCACGCCCGCTGCCGGGCGCCGACATGGTGCTCTCGACCAGCGCCGACGGCTGGACGGCGGGCACGCCGCTGGACGCCCTCACCGATCCCGGCCGGGACGCACTGCTGGCGATCGCGATGGGCGGCCAGCCGCTGCCGGTGGAGCACGGCTTCCCAGTGCGAATGGTCGTGCCGGGCCTGTACGGCTACGTGTCGGCCACCAAGTGGGTCGTCGACCTCGAGGTCACGCGGTTCGACCAGGCCGAGGGCTACTGGACGCCGCGCGGGTGGTCGGCGCGCGGCCCGATCAAGACGCAGTCGCGCATCGACGTGCCGCGCGCCGGGCGCACGGTGAAGGCCGGCCGCGTCACCGTCGCGGGCGTGGCGTGGGCCCAGCACCGCGGCATCGAGCGCGTCGAGGTGCGGGTGGACGGCGGCCCGTGGCGCCCGGCGCAGCTCGCGGGCGGGGGCACGGTCGACACGTGGAGGCAGTGGACCTTCGCGTGGGATGCCACTGGCGGCGACCACACGCTGCAGGTGCGCGCGACCGACAGCACCGGGGTGACGCAGACGGCGGAGCAGGCGCCGCCGGCGCCCGACGGCGCCACCGGCTGGCACACCGTGCAGGTCACGGTGCGCTGACCCGTCCGGAGACGCGACCACACCGAGACCCATCCGGACGCCGACCGGCTGCGAACCAGCCGCATGGCCACCCCCACGCGACCTCCCGTCCCGACCGCTGCCTTCGCCGGCTTGCTGGCGGGGGCCGTCACGATCGGCGTGGCCGAGCTGCTGGCCGCCGTCCTGGACGCCGTGGGGATCGGCTCCGGGCACGGCAGCCCGGTGCTCGCCGTCGGCGACGCGTTCGTCGACCGGACACCGGCGTGGCTCAAGGACTTCGCGATCAGCACGTTCGGCAGCCACGACAAGCAGGTGCTGCTCGCCAGCATCGGCGTGGTGCTCGCGGTGCTGGCGGTCGTGGCCGGCGTCCTCGCGCGGCGGCGGTGGACGGTTGGCGCGGCCCTCGTGCTGGTGCTCGGCGCTGTGGCCGCCGTCGCGGTCGTCACCCGGCCGTCGGCGTCCGCGCTCGACGTGCTGCCTACGGTGCTGGGCACGGCTGCCGGCATCGCGACGCTGCGCGCGCTGATGCTGCGCGCGCTCCCCACGGACGGTGCCGTCTCGCGGCGCGCGTTCCTGCAGGGAGCTGGTGCGGCCGGCGCCGTCGCGGTGGTCTCGGGCGTCGCTAGCCGCGCGGTCGGCGGGTCGTCGAAGAGCGCCGCCGCCTCGCGTGCGGCCGTGCGCCTTCCCGAACCCGTTGAGCGAGTGACGATCCCGTCGGGTGTGCAGCTGCCGGTCGACGGCATCACACCGTGGCGCACCGATCCGCAGAGCTTCTACCGGGTCGACACGGCGCTGAGCGTGCCGCAGGTGACGACGGGGGAGTGGTCGCTGCGCGTGCACGGGCTGGTCGACCGCGAGCTGACGTTGAGCTACGACGACCTGCTCTCCAAACCGTTGGTAGAGAGAGCGATCACGCTGACCTGCGTGTCGAACGAGGTTGGCGGGAAGCTCGCCGGCAACGCCGTGTGGCTCGGCTACCCGGTCGCCGATCTGCTCAAGGGCCTCGGCGTCGACGGCTGGGCCGACATGGTGCTCTCGACGTCGGTCGACGGCATGACCATCTCGACACCGCTCCATCACCTGACCGGTGACCGCGAGGCGCTGGTGGCTGTGGCGATGAACGGCGTGCCGCTGCCGCCCGAGCACGGCTTCCCGGCGCGGCTCGTGGTGCCCGGCCTCTACGGGTACGTCTCCGCGACCAAGTGGGTCACGGATCTGAAGGTCACCCGCTTCGCCGACGACGAGGCCTACTGGACGTCGCGCGGTTACGCCGCCAAGGCGCCGATCAAGGCGTCGTCGCGCATCGACGTGCCGCGCTCGTTCGCGCAGCTGAAGGCAGGACGCCAGCCCGTGGCCGGCGTCGCGTGGGCGCAGGGAACCGGCGTGCGCGAGGTGCAGGTGCGCGTCGACCAGGGGCCGTGGCATCAGGCGCGCCTGGCCGACGTCCCCACCGACACCACGTGGGTGCAGTGGGTCTACGAGTGGGACGCCACGCCCGGCAACCACACCATCGAGTGCCGGCTCATCGACTCCGACGGCACCCCGCAGATCGCCCAGCGCACGGGTGTGCGCCCCGACGGCAGCACGGGCCTGGACTCCAAGAACGTCACCGTCTCGTAGTCCGTCGGCGGTGGCCGGAAAAAACTTCGGAAGTTGACCAATCCACGAACCGATCCGCCCCGAAGACCCCGTGACCGCACAGACCGGGCCCTTCGGCTCGGCTCACCACCTCAAGGAGATCGCTGACATGAAGCCTCGTCTCGCCCTCGTCGTCGCCTTCGCCGGTGTCGCCCTCGCCGCCAGCGCCTGCGGCAGCAGCACGGACGACGCGGCCGCCGGCTCGTCCAGCTCGACCACGAGCTCGTCGAGCTCCTCGAGCATGGCCGACACCCCCACCACCGACGCGATGCCGGCGAACCTCGTCGGCCCGGGCTGCGCCGACTACGCCAAGGCCGTCCCGAGCGGCGCCGGTTCGGTCGAGGGCATGGCCCAGGACCCGGTGGCCACCGCAGCCTCCAACAACCCGCTCCTCACGACGCTCACGAAGGCCGTGTCGGGCAAGGTCAACCCCTCGGTCGACCTCGTCAACACGCTCAACAACGGCGAGTTCACGGTGTTCGCGCCCGTCGACGACGCGTTCAAGAAGCTCCCCGCCGGCACGATCGACACCCTCGCCAAGGAGAAGGGCGGCAAGACGCTCTCCTCGATCCTGACCTACCACGTGGTGGCCGGGCAGCTGTCGCCGAGCGAGGTCGTCGGCACCCACAAGACCGTCAACGGCGCCGAGCTCAAGGTGACCGGCTCGGGCGACAACCTGATGGTCAACGACGCCAACGTGATCTGCGGCGGCGTCAAGACCGCCAACGCCACCGTGTACCTCATCGACTCGGTGCTGATGCCGCCCGCGAAGTGACCCACCCAGTGCTGCACCAGGCCTGACGGGTCGACTCCTCCCAGGGCCCGTCACCACACCGCCTCCGTCGTCCGGCTCGCACGAGCCGGACGACGGAGGCGGTTCGTGGGTTTCGAGGCCCCGCACGGCCAGCCCGNGCACGGCCAGCCCGACGCCCTGACGCGACAGCCGTGGATGCAGCGGTTCTGGGGTGATCACCCCAGAACCGCTGCATCCACGGGCGTCACCACCAGCCGATTCGGCGACGGTGTGAGCCTCGTCGGCCCCGCGCTAGTCTCCGGCGGCGCGCGGTGCGGCGGTGGTCGTGGTCTGGACCCTCGGAACGTTGTTCGGAACCTCCGTCTGGATCACCGCTGCGGTGACGGTCACCTACCTCACGACCGCCTACGTCGCGGCCGGACTCCGCACGTGGGTCTCGTCGTCCGGCCTGCGACGTGCTCTCCCGCAGCCGCACTCGCGGGTCACCGTGCTGCTCGCGATCGTGCCCTTCCTCTTGGGATGCGTGGTGGCCGTGGTGGCGCTGGCGGGCAGCGGACTGGCGGCGACGTGGTTCGCCGTCCTGGCGACAGCGGCCACGGCGGGGGNCGGGCCGCTCATCGGCCTGGTCACCGCCGCCGCGATCCTGGCGTGGGAGGTGCGTGCGGTGCGGCGGTACGCCCCCGGGCTCAGCGAGCGCACGCTGGTGCGCACCACGTTGAGGAACGCGGGCTGGGTGCCGTGACCGCGCGACCCGCCCACGGCGCCGAGGCAGGGCCACCGACGTGACCGCGCCAGCGAGTGCGGGAGAAGGGACTCGAACCCTCACGCCCGAAGGCACAGGAACCTAAATCCTGCGTGGCTGCCAGTTACACCACTCCCGCGTGCGGGCCAGCCTACGAGACCGGCCGCTTCAGGGCTCAGACCTCGAGCGCCTTGCGCAGGGAAGCGACGTGGCCGGTGGCCTTGACGTTGTAGCGGGCGAGCTCGATGGTGCCGTCCTCGCCGACGACGACGGTCGAGCGGATGACGCCGGTCACGGTCTTGCCGTAGAGCTTCTTCTCGCCGTAGGCGCCCCACTCGGTCAGCACGGACTTGTCGGGGTCGGACAGCAACGGGTAGGTGAGCGCCTCCTGCTCGACGAACCTGGCGAGCTTGTCGGGGGAGTCGGGGCTGACGCCCAGCACCTCGTACCCGGCCTGCTGCAGGGGCGCCAGGCTGTCGCGGAAGTCGCAGGCCTCCTTCGTGCAGCCCGGCGTCATGGCCGCGGGGTAGAAGAAGACGATGACCTTGCGACCGCGCAGGTCGTGCAGGGCCACGTCGCGACCGGTGTGGTCGGTGAGCGTGAAGTCGGGCGCGGGCTGGCCGGGCGTGAGCTGGGGCACGGGGCACCTCTTGTCGGGTCGGGGAATCGCGCCAACCACGGTAGTCGTTGGATTACTGCGAACGGATCGCATTAGATTGACGAGGTCGCGACCGCGGCCAGACCTCCGAGCGATCGACACGGAAGGGTCCCGATGTCTTCGACGGGTACCAGCACCACCCAGACCGCCGAGACCGCTGCCGACGGCTCGGTGCGCGGTCACCTCAAGCTGACCCGGCCGGAGTGGCGCAGCCTCATCGCGATGGGCGGCTTCGTCGTCCTGCTGCACGTCGTGGGCTGGGGGACGCTGGGCGGCATCGTCGCGCCGCAGCACCTGTCAGCGGGTGGCCAGGCGTTCGGCCTGGGGCTCGGCGTGACGGCGTACGTGCTCGGCATGCGCCACGCGTTCGACGCCGACCACATCGCGGCGATCGACAACACGACGCGCAAGCTCATGGAGGACGGCAAGCGCCCGCTGTCGGTGGGCTTCTGGTTCTCCCTCGGCCACTCCTCCGTCGTGTTCGGCCTCGTGCTGCTGCTCTCGCTCGGCGTCCGCGCGCTCGCGGGCCAGGTCGAGGACGACGGCTCGACGCTGCAGCAGACCACCGGCCTCATCGGCACGGCGGTCTCCGGCGTCTTCCTGCTGCTCATCGGCGTCGTCAACCTCGTGGTGCTGCGCGGCATCGTGCGGGTCTTCCGCCAGATGCGCACGGGCGACTACGACGAGGCCGAGCTCGAGCACCACCTGAACAACCGCGGCCTGATCAACCGCATCCTGCGCGGCGTCACCAAGGCGGTGCGCAAGGGCTGGCACATGTACCCCGTGGGCCTGCTGTTCGGCCTCGGCTTCGACACCGCCACCGAGGTGAGCCTGCTCGTGCTCGCCGGTGGCGCGGCGGCGTTCAGCCTGCCTTGGTACGCGATCCTCACGCTGCCGGTGCTCTTCGCCGCCGGCATGAGCCTGCTCGACACCATCGACGGCTGCTTCATGAACTTCGCCTACGGCTGGGCCTTCTCGCGCCCGGTGCGCAAGGTCTACTACAACATCACGATCACCGGGCTCTCGGTGGCGGTGGCCCTGATCATCGGCGTCGTCGAGCTTTTGTCAATCCTCACCGAGAAGCTCGACATCACCACCGGCCCGCTCGCCGCCATCGGCAGCCTCGACCTCAACCACGTCGGCTACGCGATCGTCGCGCTGTTCGTGGTGACCTGGCTCGTGGCCCTCGCCGTGTGGCGGTACGGCCGCATCGAGCAGCGTTGGTCGGCGAGCGCTGACGGCGCGCAGTGAGAGCGTCGGGCGGGTAAGTTCGCAGGTGCCCACCGCCCGTCCGCGAGGCAGAGCAGGAGCCACCGTGAGCCAGACCGACCCCGCAGCGATCGAGTCCGAGATCGAGGCGACGCGCGCCCGCCTGGCCGGCACCGTCGACGAGCTGGCGGTGCGCCTGCACCCCAAGGAGATCGGCAAGCGCTCGGTGGCGGAGGCGAAGGGCAAGCTCTACGCCGCGACGCACACGCCGGACGGCGCCCTGCGGGTCGAGCGCATCGCCGCTGTGGCGGCCGCCGCCGTCGCCCTGGTCGGGCTGATCGTCGCCAACCGGCGGCGGGTCGCGCACCGGGGACGTCGGCACTGACCTTCGGGGGTGCCGGTAGCCTCGGCACGTGAGCCCGACCGATCCCGAGAGCCGCCTGCCGATCCGCATGCTGCACGACCGCGTGCTCGTGGCGGTCGACCCGGAGTCGGGTGAGCGGCGCAGCGGGGGCGGCATCCTGATCCCTGCGACGGCGGCCGTCGGCAAGCGGCTCGGGTGGGCCGAGGTCGTGGCCATCGGGCAGCACGTGCGCCAGGTGCAGACCGGCGACCGGGTGCTCTTCGACCCCGAGGAGAGCGCGGAGGTCGAGCTGCACGGCTCGCAGTACCAGCTGCTGCGCGAGCGCGACATCCACGCCGTCGCCGCCCCACGCGTCGACGACGGCCAGACCGGGCTGTACCTCTGAGCGCACCCGGCCGCAGCACCGGCCCGAGAGCGAACGCGCGGTACACCCCCCTCGCGGTCGACGGGCCGCTGCCGCTCGACATGGTGCGCGCCGTCCCGGCGATCCGTCGGGATCCGCTCGATTACCTCGAGCGGCTGGTGGGGCGCTACGGCGACCTCGTGGCGTTCCCGATGCCGCGCAGCGCCGTCCTGCTCGTCAACGACCCCGCGGGGGCCCGCCGGGTGCTGGTCGAGAACGCCCGGAACTACAGCAAGGCGACGATCCAGTACGGCGCGCTGTCGGCCGTGACCGGTGCCGGCCTGCTCACCGCCGACGGCGAGGAGTGGCGCCAGCGCCGGCGCATCGTGCAGCCGGCCTTCCACCACGCGAGCCTGGACGCCGTCGCCGAGCAGTCCGTGGCCGCCGGGGCGCGCGTGCTGGCCGGGTGGGCGGGCCAGCCGGACGGCAGCGTCGTCGACGTCGACGCCGCCTGCATGCGCGCCACGCTCGAGGTGGTGGGCCGCACGCTGTTCGACGCCGACCTGGCGGCCGACGGCGAGCGGGTCGTGGCGGCCGTGCACGACGCGCTCGAGGTGGTGGTGCAGCGGGCGCGCACGCCGCGGCCCGCGTGGCTCCCGCTGCCCTCGCGGCGCCGGCTGGCCCGCGCCGTCGCGACGCTCGACGAGACCTGCGCCCGGGTCGTCCGGGTGCGGCGCGCGCGCGGTCTCGGCCAGGACGACGACCTGCTGGGCCTGCTGCTGCGCTCGGCCGACGAGCACGGCGGGCTCACCGACCGGCAGGTGCGCGACGAGCTGGTCACGCTGGTGATCGCCGGCCACGAGACGGTGGCGTCGGCGATGGCCTGGACGCTGCAGCTGCTGGCCGAGCACCCCGACGTCCAGGCGCAGGTGCAGGCCGAGGTCGACGCGGTCGCGGGGGGCCGGGCGCTCGCCTGGTCGGACGTCCCGCGGCTGGTGCGCACCCGGCAGGTGGTCGACGAGTCGCTGCGCCTGTTCCCCCCGGCGTGGGTCGTCACCCGCCGGGCGCGGGAGGCCGACGTCGTCGCGGGTGTCGCGGTGCCGGCCGGCACCCTGGTGATCCTCAGTCCGTGGCTGCTGCACCGACGTCCGCAGGCGTGGCCGGATCCTCTGCGTTTCGACCCCGACCGCTTCGCCACCCCCCGAGACAGCGCCCCCCGGGGCGACTACCTGCCGTTCGGCGCCGGCCCGCGGCTGTGCATCGGGCGCGACTTCGCGCTCGTCGAGTCGGTGCTCGCGCTCGCGACGGTGCTGGCCGGCGTCCGGGTCGAGCCGGCCGAAGCGGCGGCGCGGCCGCGCGTCGACGCCCTGGTGACGCTGCGGCCGCACGGTGGACTGCCCCTCAGGCTGGTGCACCGTGCGGGCCACGGGGTTCCCCCGCTCGGGTGAGTGTCGCGTGCCGTGCTGCATCGATCACCCCGGACGCCCGATGATGTGGGTGCCGCACCCGCCAGCCCACCTGTGAAGAGGGAACCCACCCGATGATCGCCCCGTCGCACGCTGATCCGGCGTGGGCGCCGCGGCCGGCGCTGGCCCTCGGGGTCCGCGTGGGGCAGTACGGCGTCCCGCTGATCGCCGGGACGGCCGCGACGTGGACCCTCGCGCCGGTGCTCGCCGGCCGCCTGCCGGTCGTGGCAGCCAGCGGGCTGGCCGTGCTGGCTGCCGTCGTGGTGAGCCTGGTCGTGTCGCGGTTGACCATGCGGCTGGCCCCGCTCGCGGTGATGCTGCAGATGACGATGATCTTCCCCGACCACGCGCCGAGCCGGCTGAAGGTGGCCCGCCGCTCGACGAGCGCCGACGAGATCCGCCGCCAGCTGCTGAGCGACGCGCCCGACGAGCAGGAGGCCGCGGTCACGATGCTCGCGCTCGTGACCGCCCTCGGCCAGCACGACCGGCACACGCGCGGTCACAGTGAACGGGTGCGGCTGTTCTGCGACCTGCTCGCCCGCGAGCTCGGGCTGTCCGAGGCGGACGCCGGCCGGTTGCGGTGGGCGGCCCTGATCCACGACATCGGCAAGCTCGAGATCAGCGCGACCGTCCTCAACAAGCCCGGACGCCTCGACGCGAGCGAGTGGTCGCTGGTGCGGATGCACCCGCAGGCCGGTGCGCGGCTGGCCCGGCCGCTGGCCGTCTGGCTGGGGCCGTGGTTCGCCGGCATCGTCGAGCACCACGAGCGCTACGACGGCGGTGGCTACCCGCAGGGGCTCGCCGGTTCGCAGATCTCGCTCGCGGGGCGTGCGGTGGCCGTGGTCGACGCGTTCGAGACCATGACGGCCGCGCGGTCGTACCGGGCGGCCGTCACCGCCGTCGCGGCGCGGGCCGAGCTCACGCGCTGCGCGGGCTCGCACTTCGACCCCGCGGTGGTGCGCGCCTTCCTGTCGATCGCCCTGCCGCGGCTGCTGTGGTCGGTGGGCCCGCTCGCCTTCTGCCTCAACGTCCCGTTCCTGCGGTGGATCGGCGACGGGGGAGTGCGGTTCGCCCAGGCCGCCTCGACCACCGCGACGACCGCCGCCAACGCGGCGGGCGTGACGGCTGCGGTCGTCGCCACGGGCGCGCTGCCGTCGGCGGCAACCCCCGTGCCACCGGCCCCGCCTGTTCAGCGGCCGGCTGCCGTGACCGTCTCAGACCACGCGGGCGGCGGGGCGAGCGAGCGCGTCGGGACGGGCAGCGTGCCGACGGGGGAGCCGACGTCCGGTGCGACGTCCGCACCGACGTCCGCACCGACGTCCGCACCGACGTCCGCGCCGACGCCCGCGCCGACGGGCCGCCCGAGGTCGGGGCCGGCCGATGCGTCGACCTCCCGGCCGACACGAGCCTCGAAGCAGGGGCACGCCGCAGCGACCCCGCAGGGGCCTGCGGCCGGGCACGGTCGGCCGGAGCAGCAGCCGACCCCGCCGGGGCGCGGGCCCGGCCAGAGCACCGGCCAGAGCACCGGCCAGAGCACCGGCCAGAGCACCGGCCAGAGCACGGCCGAGCCCGCGAGCACCGGCCAGCCGACGTCGGCCCCCGGACCGGGTCGTCACGCGTCGCCCGAGGCGACACCGCCGTCGGTCGGCGACGGCCGCCACTGACTTCGCACGGTGGTCGGTCCACGGGCGCCCGAGGCTGAGCGGTGGCGGCTCGCGGGGGGTCGTGACTTACTCGACGTCATGACGACGGACACCTTCAAGGACCTGGCCGCGGTGGTGCTCGTCGACCGAGCGCTCGACGACGTGCTCCGTGAGATCGCCTCGATCGCCAACCGGGCGCTCGCGGGGGCGGAGGCGTCGTCGATCACGCTCGTGCGCGGCGACCGCGCCTGGACGGCGGCCCACACCGACCAGCTCGCCCTGGACGCCGACGAGCTGCAGTACGAGGGCGGCCACGGCCCGTGCATGGACGCCGGACGCACGGGCCTCACCATGCACGTCCCCGACCTGCGCGCCGACGACCGGTGGCCGACGTACGCGCCCCGCGCCGTCGAGCGGGGGGTGCTCAGCTCGCTGTCGGTGCCGTTGCCCTTCCAGGGCCGCACCATCGGCGCGCTCAACAACTACGCGAGCTCGGCGGGCGCCTTCACGGACGACGACATGCGGGCCGCTGACCACATCACCAGCTACATCGGCACCGCGGTGATGAACGCCGACGCGCACGCGGGCGCGACCGCGGGAGCGGAGCAGATGCGGGCGGCCCTGGACTCGCGCAAGGTGATCGACATGGCCCTCGGCGTCCTGGTCGCCCGGCACCACTGCACGGCGGACGAGGCGTTCGCCCTGCTGTCGAAGGCGTCGCAGAACCACAACCGCAAGCTGCGCGACCTGGCCGCCGCGCTGGTGGAGTCGGAGGGGCGCGAGCCGGCGACCTGACGCCAGAACGACTCAGCGGCTCCGTCCCGAGGGACGAAGCCGCTGGTTCTCACGCTGAGGGTGGTGCGCCATCAGGGACTCGAACCCCGAACCCGCTGATTAAGAGTCAGCTGCTCTGCCAATTGAGCTAATGGCGCGAACGCTGGATGAGGTTATCAGCCCCAGCGGGCGCACACGAAATCGGCCGTCAGGGCTGCTCCCACCACGCCTGCTCGGGCGCTCCCTCGGCGTCGAGGATCTCCTTGCTGTGCGGCCCGTCGGGCGCGGTGAGGTCCATGATCAGCGAGAGGGGCACGTGCTCCTCGAGCAGCTCCTTGGTCTGCTCGGCGGCCTCGGCGTCGGTCGTGCTCGTCGTGCCGTTGGTGACGTCGTCCGGCTGGTCGACGGTGTCGTGGCTGTCCTGCATGGCTGCTCCCCTGTGCCGTGGGGTCCGGGCGAGCCGGACCATCACCCCCGTATCGGCACATCTTGCCCCGGCCTTGACCCGATCGCCGGGCGACGCGCGGCGGGACTCGCCGAGGGACCTTCGCCCCTGACCTGGGCGGGAGGGCCGACCTAGCGTCAGCAGCACGGCGCTGGTGTACGAGGGAGGCGCGAGGTGTCGATGCACGTGCTGGTCGCCTACGCCAGCCAGCGGGGCTCGACGGCGGAGATCGCCGAGCACCTCGCGGCTCGCCTGCGCGAGCACGGAATGGAGTGCACGGTGCGCGGCGTCGATCACGACCCGCGCCCGGAGTCCTTCGACGCCGTGGTGCTGGGCAGCGCCGTGCAAGGTGCCGCGCTGCTGCCGGAGGCGGTCGCGTACGCCCGGCGCAACGAGCGTGCGCTCACGAGTCGCCCGCTGTGGCTGTTCAGCGTCGGTCTGCAGCCGTCGGCCGGCCACCACCGGCGTGCGTTCGCCCGGCTCATCGCGAGCTCGCCGCCGCAGGACGTGCCGCAGCTGCGCCTGGCCCTGCACCCGCTCGACTACCACGCGTTCGCCGGCGTGCTGCGGGCGCACGAGACGCCACCGGCGCAGCGCTGGCTCTACCGCCTGCTCGGCGGCCAGTTCGGGGACTTCCGCGACTGGCACCAGATCGACGCGTGGGCCGAGGGCATCGCCGCCCGGCTGGCGACCGGCACCCTGACGGGCAGCTGACGAGACCGACGAGACGAGAACCAGAGACCGAGGAAGGTAGCCATGGGCGAGGACCGCTGGTGGGACCACATGGACGACATGATGGACGGCCGGCACATGGGCGGTGCGTCGTGGTGGCCGCTGTGGTGGGTGCTGCTGATGCTCGTCGTCGTCGCGGTGGTGGCGCTCGTCGTGCTCAGCACCCGCCCACGGACGACGCCCCCGGCGGCCCCGCCCGTGCCGCCGACCGCCCACGGCTCGCCGACGACCGACCCGGCGGAGGCGCTCCTGCGCGAGCGGTTCGCGCGCGGCGAGATCGACCAGGCGGAGTACGACGAACGCCTGGCGCGACTGCGGGTCAGCCGTTGACGGGGGCACCGGAGGGCGGTGGCTCGGGCGCGGCGCCGGCCGACCTCACACCGCTGCCCGACCTCGTGCACGGCCGGGGCCGGGCCGGCCCGGTGCGCGACCGGCGTCCGGTGTACGTCGACCTGCTGCCACCGTGCAACGCCGGGTGCCCCGCCGGGGAGAACATCCAGTCCTGGCTGGCGCACGTCAGTGCAGGGCGTCACGAGCAGGCGTGGCGAGCGCTCGTGGCTGACAACCCGTTGCCGGCGGTGCACGGCCGCGCCTGCTACCACCCGTGCGAGAACGTCTGCAACCGAGCGCGGCTCGACAGCTCGGTGTCGATCCACTCCGTCGAGCGCTTTCTGGGGGACCTCGCACTCGAGCGCGGCTGGGCGTTCGACCCGCCACCCGACCGCTCGGGCCGTCGCGTCCTCGTCGT
This sequence comes from Angustibacter sp. Root456, assembly GCF_001426435.1. NCBI lineage: Bacteria > Bacillati > Actinomycetota > Actinomycetes > Kineosporiales > Kineosporiaceae > Angustibacter > Angustibacter sp. Root456. The sequence goes on from NZ_LMER01000016.1 coordinate 168,420, forward strand.
CGGGGCCGGCCCGAGCGGCCTGTCCGCCGCCTACCACCTGGCGCGCAGGGGGCATGACGTCGAGGTCCGCGACGTCGGTGCCGCCCCCGGAGGCATGATGCGCTACGGCATCCCGGCCTACCGCCTCCCGCGAGACGTGCTGGACGCCGAGATCGCGCGGATCGCGGGCCTGGGCGTGCGCTTCACCACGGAGCACCGGGTCGAGGATCTCGCCGCCGAGCGCGCGGCCGGTGGTTTCGACGCCGTCTTCGTCGCGGTCGGGGCCCACCTGGCCAAGCGGGTCGACATCCCCGCGGGTGACGCGGGGCACATCATCGACGCCGTCTCCTTCCTGCGCAGCGTCTCGGAGGGGGAGCGGCCGGTGATCGGCCGGCGCGTCGCGGTCTACGGCGGCGGCAACACCGCGATGGACGCCGCCCGGGTGGCTCGGCGCCTGGGCGCCCAGGATGCCGTCGTCGTCTACCGGCGCACCCGCGCGCAGATGCCGGCCCACGAGGACGAGGCGGCGGACGCGGAGCAGGAGGGTGTGCGCCTGAACTGGTTGCGCACCATCACGGCCTTCGAGGGTCCGCAGCTGCAGGTAGAGGTCATGGAGCTCGACGACACGGGCTTCCCGCAGCCCACGGGTCGGTTCGAGACGCTGTCGGCTGACACCGTGATCCTGGCGCTGGGCCAGGAGACCGAGTCGGCGTTCATGGCGGCCCTGCCCGGCGTCGAGTTCGAGCGCGACGGCTCGGTGCGCGTGTCGGCGACCATGATGACGGGCTTTCCGGGCGTGTTCGCCGGGGGTGACATGGTGCCCAGTGAGCGCACGGTCACGGTGGGGGTGGGCCACGGCAAGAAGGCGGCCCAGCAGATCGACGCCTGGTTGCGGTCGACGTCGTCCGAGGAGCCGGTGAAGCACCCTGAGGTGGGCTTCGACGACCTGCACCTGTGGTACTTCGGCGACGCCGCCCGACGTGCCCAGCCCGAGGTGGCGCCGCAGCAGCGCGTCAGCGACTTCGCCGAGGTCGTCGGGGGCCTCGATGGGCCGAGTGCGACGTTCGAAGCGGGCCGCTGCCTGTCGTGCGGCAACTGCTTCGAGTGCGACGGCTGCTTGGGCGCCTGCCCGGAGGACGCCGTCATCAAGCTGGGCGCCGGCCACCGCTACCGCTTCGACTACGACCGCTGCACCGGCTGTGCGACCTGCTACGAGCAGTGCCCGGTGCACGCGATCGACATGCGGGCGGAGCCGACGTGACGCGCGCGACGATCGACGGCAACGAGGCTGCCGTGTCGGTGGCCTACCGGCTGAGCGAGCTGTGCTGCATCTACCCGATCACGCCGTCGTCCGCGATGGCTGAGCTCGCGGACGAGTGGTCGAGCCGCGGGCGGCCGAACGTCTTCGGCTCCGTGCCCGGCGTCGTCGAGATGCAGAGCGAGGGGGGTGCGGCGGGAGCCCTGCACGGTGCGTTGCAGAGCGGCGCGCTGGCCACGACGTTCACGGCGTCGCAGGGCCTGCTGCTGATGGTGCCCAACATGTACAAGATCGCCGGCGAGCTGACCTGCGCCGTCATCCACGTTGCGGCGCGGTCGATCGCGGCGCAGGGTCTGTCGATCTTCGGGGATCACTCGGACGTCATGGCGGTGCGGCAGACGGGGTTCGCCCTGCTGTCGGCGGCGTCGGTGCAGGAGGCGCACGACCTCGCGCTGGTGGCTCACGCCGCGACACTGCGCACCCGGGTGCCGTTCGTGCACTTCTTCGACGGCTTTCGCACCTCGCACGAGCTCAACACGATCGACCTGCTCACGGACGACGATCTGCGGGCGCTCGTCCCCGAGGAGCTCGTGCGGGCGCACCGTGAACGCGCGCTGTCGCCGGAGCGGCCGTTCATCCGCGGCACGGCACAGAACCCGGACGTGTACTTCCAGGCTCGCGAGACCGTGAACCCGTTCTACGCCAGGGTTCCTGAGGTGGTCGAGCAGGTGCTGGGCGAGCTGGCCGAGCGCACCGGCCGGCCCATGCACCTGGTGGAGTACCACGGGCACCCGGACGCCGAGCGTGTGGTGGTCGTGATGGGCTCGGCGGCGCAGACGGTGGCCGAGACGGTGCGGGTGCTGGCCGAGGCGGGGGAGCGGGTCGGCATGCTGCACGTGCGGCTCTACCGACCGTTCCCGGCCGCGGCGCTGGTGAGCGCGCTGCCGCCGTCCGTGCGCCGGGTGGCCGTGCTCGACCGCACCAAGGAGCCGGGCTCGGTGGGTGAACCCCTGTTCCTGGACGTCGTCAGCGCGCTGTCGGACGCCGTGGCCGATGGTGACATCGCCGCGACTCCGACGGTCATCGGAGGGCGGTACGGCCTGTCGTCCAAGGAGTTCACGCCCGCGATGGTGGTGGCCGTCCTCGCCGAGCTGGAGCGGCCCCGGCCGCGCAAGCGGTTCACCATCGGCATCGACGACGACGTGTCGGGGACGAGCCTCGAGTACGGCGGTGATTTCGACATCGAGCCTCCTGACACGGTGAGCGCCGTGTTCTTCGGCCTGGGCTCGGACGGCACGGTCGGGGCGAACAAGAACACCATCAAGATCCTGGGTTCGCGGCCCGGCCTGTTCGCGCAGGGGTACTTCGTCTACGACTCCAAGAAGTCGGGGTCGCAGACGGTGTCGCACCTGCGGTTCGGCACTCGACCGATCCGGGCGCCGTACCTCGTGACCCGTGCTGGGTTCGTGGGCTGCCACCAGATGCGCCAGCTCGAGCAGGTCGACGTGCTGGGCCGTGCTGCCCACGGAGCACGTCTGCTGCTGAACACCTCGCGCGCCCCCGACGCGGTGTGGGACGCGCTGCCGCGTCCGGTGCAGCAGCAGGTGATCGACAAGGGCATCGAGGTCTACGCCCTGGACGCCGCCGGCATCGCCCGCGAGGTGGGGATGGCCGGTCGCGTCAACGTCGTGCTCCAGACCTGCTTCTTCGCCATCACCGGTGTGCTGCCGCAGGAGGAAGCCGTCGCGCAGGTCAAGGCGTCGATCAGCAAGACCTACGGCAAGAGGGGCGCCGACGTGGTGCGGCGCAACGACTCCGCCGTCGATCTCGCGCTGCAGAGACTGCATCGGGTCGAGGTGCCCACTGGTGTCGCCTCGGGTCGTGAGCTGCCACCGGTGGTGCCGGACGACGCTCCGGAGTTCGTCCGCACCGTGACGGCCGAGATGATGGCCGGGCGAGGTGATGACCTGCCGGTCAGCCGGCTCCCCGTCGACGGCACCTACCCGAGCGGCACTGCTGCCTACGAGAAGCGCAACGTCTCCGACCTCGTGGCGGTGTGGGACGCCGACAGCTGCATCCAGTGCGGCAACTGCTCGTTCGTCTGCCCGCACAGCGTGATCCGCTCGCGGATCTACCCCGGCGCGCAGCTGGACGACGCACCGGACGGCTTCGCTTCCGCGCCGCTGTCGGCGGTCGGCCTGCCCGACACCCGCTACACGTTGCAGGTGTACGTCGAGGACTGCACCGGATGCGGCTTGTGCGTCGAGGCGTGCCCGGTCGTGACTCCCGACCACCCCGTGGTCAAGGCCATCAACCTGGCGCCGCGGGAGCCGGTCGTCGCCCGAGAGCGCGAGAACATCGCGTTCTTCGAGACGCTGCCCGCCGCTGACCGCTCGCGCGTCGACTTCGGCACCGTGCGCGGCACCCAGTTCCTCGAGCCGCTGTTCGAGTTCTCCGGCGCTTGCGCTGGGTGCGGTGAGACGCCGTACCTCAAGGTGCTCTCGCAGCTGTTCGGCGACCGGCTGATGATCGCCAACGCCACCGGTTGCTCGTCGATCTACGGTGGCAACCTGCCGACGACGCCGTGGACCGTCGACGCCGACGGGCGCGGGCCGGCGTGGTCGAACTCGCTGTTCGAGGACAACGCCGAGTTCGGGCTGGGCTTCCGGCTCGCCGTCGACCAGCACACGCGGCTGGCGCGAGGGCTCGTGGCGCGCTTGCGCGGCCGCATCGACGACCGCCTCGTCGACGAGCTGCTGAACGCACCTCAGGTGCGCGAGTCCGAGTTCCGTGCCCAGCGCCTGCGGGTGGCCGAGCTCGAGCGACGGCTCGGCGAGCTCGAGGGGCCGGAGGTCGACGACCTGCGCAGCGTGCTCGATCACCTGGTGCGGCGCAGTGTGTGGATCGTCGGGGGTGACGGCTGGGCCTACGACATCGGGTCCGGCGGCCTCGACCACGTGCTGGCGAGCGGGCGCGACGTCAACGTGCTGGTGCTCGACACCGAGGTGTACTCCAACACCGGCGGGCAGATGTCGAAGGCGACGCCGCTCGGTGCCGCGGCCAAGTTCGCGACGGCCGGCAAGACGGTGCCGAAGAAGGATCTCGCGATGCAGGCGATCGCCTACGGCAACGTCTACGTCGCCCGCGTCGCGATGGGTGCCGATCCCCAGCAGACGCTCACGGCGCTGCGCGAGGCGGAGGCGTACGACGGTCCGTCGCTCGTGATCGCCTACAGCCACTGCATCGCCCACGGGATCGAGATGCGCACGGGCCTCGACCAGCAGTACCGAGCGGTCGCGAGCGGGTACTGGCCGCTCGTGCGCTACGACCCGGTGGCGCGGTCGGTCGGGCGCAACCCGTTCCTGCTCGACTCCCCGCGGCCGCGACTGGCGTTCCGCGACTACGCCGAGCGCGAGCTGCGGTACCGGGCGGTCGGCGACGCCGACCCGCCTGAGGGTGACCGTCTGCTCGAGCTGGCGCAGGAGTCCGTCGACCGGCGGTGGGACGCCTACGAGCAGCTGGCGACCCAGGGGCCGCAGCACTTCGCGGCCGACGGCAGGAGGCGTACCTGATGGACCTCACCACGACCTACCTCGGGCTGGAGCTTCGAAACCCGCTCGTCGCCTCACCCTCACCGCTCTCGCGCACGGTCGACGGTGTGCGTCGGCTCGCGGGCGCAGGTGTCGGCGCGGTGGTGCTGCACTCGTTGTTCGAGGAGCAGGTGCGCCGTCGGGCCGCGCAGGACGGTGTGCTGGCTGACGCGGGAGCCGACAGCTTCGCCGAGGCACTCTCGTACTTCCCGTCCACCACGGACGACGAGACCGGACCGCGCCGCTACCTCAGCCTCCTCGAGCGGGCGGTGGCAGCGGTCGACGTCCCGGTGATGGCGAGCCTCAACGGCGCCACGCCGGGGGGTTGGGAGGGCTACGCCCGCGCCATGCAGGACGCCGGAGCCGCGGCGATCGAGCTGAACGTGTACTACCTGCCGGGTGAGCCGACTGTCTCGGGCCGCGACGTCGAGCAACGCCACCTCGACGCCCTGGCGCGGGTGCGCGCGGTGGTCAGCGTGCCGGTCGCCGTCAAGATCGCGCCGCACTTCAGCTCGATGGGGGAGATGGCGACCAGGCTGGACGCGGCGGGCGCCGACGGCCTGGTGCTGTTCAACCGCTGGCTGCAGCCGGACATCGACCCCGAGACGCTGCGCGTGACGTCCGGTGTCGGCCTGTCGTCGCCGGCCGACGGCCGGCTGGTGCGCACGTGGGTCGCCTTGCTGCGCGGCCGGGTGCGGGCGTCGCTCGCGGCGACGAGCGGAGTCGAGACCGGCGATGACGTCGCCCGGCACCTCCTGGCGGGAGCTGACGTGGTCATGACGACGTCAGCCTTGCTGCGTCACGGGCCCAGCTACGCAGCGGTGCTCCTCGAGGATCTCTCGCAGTGGCTGCGGCGCAAGGGTCTTGCGACGGTCGACGACTGTCGCGGTCTGCTCTCGGTGCCCATGACCGCTGATGCCTCGGCGTTCGAGCGCGCGGCCTACGTCACCGACCTGCTCGACGCCGACCTCAGCCGGTGGTGACGGACGAGCGTCAGCGCTGCACCAGCCCCAGCTCGCGGGCGATGACGACGGCTTCGCGCCGTCCGGCCACGCCGAGCTTGCGGTACAACGACTTCAGGTGCGACTTCACCGTGTTGACCGACACGTACTGCTCGTCGGCGATCTCGGCGTTCGTCATCATGGTCGGCAGCAGGCGCAGGGTGCTCAGCTCGCGCTCGGTGAGGGGCGGCAGGTCCGACCGGGAAGCGGCTGTCTGCTGCATCAGCTCGAGCAGGTGCCGCACGAAGTCCGGGTGGCGTCGAGGGGCGTCCTGGTCGGCCTGCAGCAGTGGCAACGCGTGCGAGCGCTGCAGCAGGAACGGGCGCGTCAGCCCCTCGTCGGCGGCCAGCTCGACCGCCTCGCGCACCGCCGCCCGCGCGTCAGCGGCGTCGCCCAAGGCCTCCCGCGCGACAGCAGTCAGCAGCCACAGGTCGACGGCCCGAGCCAGCTCGGCCGGAGGGTCGGCGTGCAGCGGGGCGAGGAGCTCGAGCGCCCGCACCGGCTCGCCGATGAGCAGCTCGGCGCGCGCCAGCACCGTGACCTCGTAGACGCTCGGCGGCCGGCCGCGCGAGGCGAGGCGGGCCACGACGAGGCCGGCGTCACCGCGGGCCACCGCGATCTCGGACTCGACGGCGTCGCACGCGTGCAGCAGGTACGCCGACGGCTGCCAGGTCGCCAACGTGGCCCGCAGCCGGGCCATCGTCGTCTCGGCTCCGGCCAGGTCCCCCTCCGAGACGCGCAACCGCGCGTCGGTGATGGCCAGCGCCGTCGCGATGAACCGGTTGGGCAGGGCGTGCAGGCAGGCGTGGGCCCGATCGAGGGTCTCCCGGCACGGGGTGCACTCGCTGCGTGAGAGCTGCACCATCGCCAGCGCCAGGTGGCCGCGCGCGGCCTGGGGCAGGTAGAGCCAGCCCGACTCCTCGGCGATCCGCAGAGCCTCCCGTCCGTGCTCCTCGCCCTGGCGCAGCCGGCCCTGGATCGCGGCGATGACGCCGAGCGCGCCGTGGATGTGGACGCTGCGCAGGGCGTTGGGCTCGGGGTCGGCAGCCAGGGCCGTGGCCACCGCGCCGAGCGTCGCCTCGGCCTGCGCGAGCTGGCCGCTCCACAGCTGCCCCATGCCGAGCACTGACCGCGCGGCGGTGCGGTAGGTGACGAGGGCAGGCACCGCTGCCGAGCCGAGCACCGCGAGCCGGGCGAGCGCGACGGGCGCCGTCGACAGCTGACGCTCCAGGTCGTCCTCGAGCCAGGCCGCTACGGTGTCGAGGACCAGCAGCAGCGCCTCGAGCACGACGCGCTCGTCGTGCGAGACCGCCGACAGCACCTCGCGGGCCTCGGCCAGGTGGTCCCGCACGCCTGCGGCGTCGTAGACGCTGTACGAGCCGAACGCGGCTGCCGCGGCGGCCCAGGGGTCGCGGGTGCGCAGCTCGGGAGGAAGGCCGCCGACGGTACCCGCCAAGGCCGTGCGGCTGACGTCGAACGCCAGCGCCCCCGCGCTCGTGCAGGTCAGCACAGCCAGCTCGTGCCAGTCGCCGGCCGTGGCGAGCTGGCGAGCCGCCTGCAGGTCGTCGCCCTGCTCGCGCCACCAGGCGGCGGCGCAGCGGTGCAGCTCACGCTCTTGGCCGGGCGGCAGCGCCGCCAGCCGCTGCCGCAGCACGTCCACCAGCAGGTGGTGGTAGCGGTACCACTGCCGCTGCTCGTCCAGGGGCACCACGAACAGGCGCTCGCGGTGCAGGTGCTCCAGCACCGCGGCGGCGTCGTCGCGCCCGCTCAACGCGGCCGCCAGATCGGCGTCGAGCGGCGACGTCACGCTGGTGCGCACCATGAAGTCGAGGACGTCGGGCGCCAGCTGGTCGAGCACCTCGCGCGCGAAGTAGTCCGCGATCGGGCGGTGGTCGCCGGTGAGCCGCGCCAGGGCCGCGTCGAGATCCGGCTGGCCGTGCAGCAGCAGGGCGGCGAGCCGCAGACCCGCAGCCCACCCCTCGGTGCGCTCGAGCACCTGCAGCAGCTGGCCGTCGTCGAGGGGCACTCCCGAGCGCTCGAACAGCTCGGCCGCCTCGTCGAGGGTGAAGGCGAGGTCGGCGACGTCGATCTCGGTGACGGCATCGGCGAGCCGGAGCCGGAGCATCTGCAGGTCGGGCTCGGTGCGCGACGACACGACCAGGCGCAGGGGGCCGGGGCCGCGCCGGACGGCGTCCGAGAGGCTGCGGGCGCCGTCGGAGCCGTCGAGCACCTGGACGTCCTCGAGCAGGAGCACCACGGGGCTCGGCAGGTCGTCCCAGGCGTCCAGCAGCCGCGTGACGAAGCGCTCGTCCAGCACCGGCGTGGGCTGCAGGCGCGCCAGCACGCTGTCGAAAGGTGCCTGACCGCGCCGCTGCAACGCGGTCAGCACGCGAGCCCACAGGTGCATGGGATCGCGGTCGTCCGGCCCGAGAGTCACCCAGACGACCGGACTGCCGTGGGTCTGCGCCCACGAGGTCAGCAGCTGGGTCTTACCCGAGCCCGCGGGGGCGCTGACGACGACGAGCCCGCGAGCGAGCCCGGCCTCGATCCGTTCCTCCAGGCGGCGTCGGTGCAGCGTCGCCTGACTGGACGCCCCGCCGGGCACTCCACCCGCCGCAGGAGATGTCGCTGCAGCGCGCCCGCCCCGCTCGCGGGCGCGCTGCAGCGATCCCCGGCCCGCGCCCCCACCGGACGCGTCGCCCACCGGGCACCTCCGCATGCTCCCGGAACCGGACCCTCTGCCCTAGAGGGTTCGTCACCACCATGGTCCCCTGCTGTGGTGGTGTCCAGGGGCCTTTGCCCCGGGTGCCCCGGCGGTGGCCGGGCTCTGGTGTGGTCAGCATCGTGCGCGCCTCACCACGGCGCCAGGAGCACCGGATCGATCCGGCGCAGCCCCAGCAGCTCCAGGCCCGACCGCTCGGCCCGGCCGATGATGCGCAGCAGCGCCGCCTGGTTCGGCAGCACGCCCCGAAGGAACGTGCTGCCGTCGACCACGCGGGCGCTCATGCCCTCGAGCAACTCGAGCTGGGCGTCGTCCACCACGCCGTCCAGTCTCAGCTCGTACCACGCCTGTGCCATCGATCCTCCCCACGCTGGGTGCTCGATCAGAGTCACCCGCCCCGGCCCCGCGCGCCTCACCCGTCGCGGGTGGTATCGGACGCCTCCGGCCGTGACCTGGCTCACGACGTGCGATCGGCGTCCCGTGGCGTGGCCGGCGGGCCTACCGTGAGAGAGGGCCGGAAGCGGAGGCGCGCGATGCGTATCGACGGCAAGGTGTTCGTGGTCACCGGAGGCGGTTCGGGAATCGGCCGCGAGGTGGTGCTGCAGCTGCTGGGGCGGGGGGCGAGCGTGGCGGCGGTCGACCTGCGGGCGCCGTCGCTCGACCAGACCGCGAGCCTCGCGCACGCCGGCGGCCGGCTCACCCTGCACGCGCTCGACGTCACCGACCGAGCCGCGGTGCGGGCCATGACCGGTGACGTCGTCGCCGCCCACGGAGCCGTCGACGGGCTCCTCAACGTGGCCGGGATCATCCAGCACTTCGTGCCGCTGTCAGAGCTCGACGTCGGCGAGATCGAGCGCGTGATGGACGTGAACTTCTGGGGCGTCGTCCACACCACGCAGGCGGCGCTGCCGCACCTGCTCAGCCGCCCCGAGGCGTGCGTCGTCAATGTGTCGAGCATGGGGGCGTTCGCGCCGGTGCCGGGCCAGACGGCCTACGGGGCCAGCAAGGCCGCCGTCACGCTGCTCACCGAGGGCCTGTACGCCGAGCTGCGCGGCACGCCGGTGTCCGTGTCGGTGGTGTTCCCGGGCGCCGTCCGGACGGCGATCAGCGCGAACTCCGGGGTCACGGCACCGGGCGCGGGCGCCGGCGAGGGCTTCGCGATGACGTCGGCCCCGGACGCCGCCAAGCAGATCGTCGAGGCGGTGGCCAAGGGCCGCTTCCGCGTCGTGATCGGCAAGGACGCGCGGATGCTCGACTGGATGTCGCGGCTGTCGCCGCGGCGGGCCACCGAGATGATCGCGCGGCGGATGGCGTCCCTGGTGAAGGCCTGATCGCCGACCTGTTGACGGTCTGCGCCATCGTGGCAACGAGCGTCAGCGGGCTGACACTCGTTGCCACGATCACGCGTGGGGTGAGTGACGGGGCTCGAACCCGCGACATCCTGGACCACAACCAGGTGCTCTACCAGCTGAGCTACACCCACCATGCCCCGGCGGGCAGGCCCGCGGTGCGCGCACCATCGTAGCGGTTCGCGGCGAGTGCTCCGTACCCCTGGGCCGAGCGACCCGGACGTCAGTCGGTGACGGCGTCCGCGATCTTCTTGGCGGCGGCCGAGTCGGGCCCGGGCTCGGGAACGAACACCGCCTGGCGGTAGTACTTCAGCTCCTGGATCGACTCGCGGATGTCGGCCAGCGCGCGGTGTCCACCTTGCTTCTTCGGGGCGTTGAAGTACGCGCGGGGGTACCAGCGGCGGGCGAGCTCCTTCACCGACGACACGTCGATGATCCGGTAGTGCAGGTGCTCGTCGAGCTCGGGCATGTCGCGGGCGAGGAAGCCGCGGTCGGTGCCGACGCTGTTGCCGGCCAGCGGCGCCTTGCGGGGCTCGGGCACGTGCTCGCGCACGTACGCCATCACCTGCTCCTGCGCCTGCTCCATGGTGACGCCGTGGGGCAGCTCGTCGAGCAGCCCGCTGACGGTGTGCATCTCGCGGACGACGTCCGGCATCGTCTCCAGCGCCTCGGGCGAGCAGGCGATGACGACGTCGACGCCGTCGCCGAGCACCTGCAGCTCGGAGTCCGTGACGAGCACCGCCACCTCGATGAGCGCGTCGCGCTGCAGGTCGAGGCCGGTCATCTCGCAGTCGATCCACACGATGCGGTCCTGGGAGCCGTTCACCCGGCCAGCCTACGGGGGCGGGGGGCGGCGAGGTCGCGACGACCCGCTGACGACGGCCAGCGTCAGCGTGCCCAGGGCCAGCAGCGCCACGCCCACCAGGAGGACCGCGCCGCGCCACGAGCCGGTCAGCCACCACACCGTGCCACCGGCCAGCACGGTGGCGAACAGGCCCCAACCGAGCAGCTCGGGCGGGGGCGCCGTCCGCTGCACCGGCCGCCCGTGTCGCCCCACGGTCCGACGATACGACGCGGTGTCGCGCCGTCGTTCGCGGCGCGCTGGCCGCGACAGGTGCGGCCGGGCCTGGCTAGCCTCTGCGGGCATGAGCACCTCGACGCCCGGCTGGTCGACCGTCCCGTCCGCGGCGTCGGTCGTGCCGCCGTCCGCCGGACGCCGCACGGCCCGCTCGAGCATGGGACGCATCCTGCTCGTGACGCTCGCCGTGCTCGTGATGGCAGCCTGCCTGCTGCTGGTGCTCCTGCTCATCGGCACCGATACCGGCGTCACGGGCTTCGTGGCGGGCTTCGTGTTCGCGCTCGTGCCGGTGTGCATCGTGCTGCCCGCGCTGCTGTGGCTCGACCGGCTGGAGGCCGAACCCACCGGCCAGCTGCTCTTCGCCTTCGGGTGGGGAGCCGTCGTGGCGACGTTCATCGCCCTGATCATCAACTCGTACTCCCTCGCCGCGCTGACGCGCTACGGCGGCGACATCTCGACGGCCGCGGTGTTCGTCGCGCCGTGGGTCGAGGAGATCAGCAAGGGCCTGGCCGTCCTCATCATCCTGCTGTGGCGCCGACGGGAGTTCGACGGCATCGTCGACGGCATCGTGTACGCCGGGCTGGCCGGCCTGGGCTTCGCCTTCACCGAGAACGTGCTGTACCTCGGGCGCTCGCTGCAGGAGAACGGCACGGCCGGGCTCGCCGTCACGTTCGTGCTGCGCGGTGTGTTCGCGCCGTTCGCGCACCCGATGTTCACCATGGCCACGGGGATCGGGCTGGGCATCGCCTCGCGCACCCGGCGGGCTTGGGTGCGGCTCGTGGCGCCGGTGGTGGGCCTGCTGGTCGCCGTCGCGCTGCACAGCCTGTGGAACCTCAGCGCGGTGGCCGGCCTGCGCGGATTCATCGGCGTCTACGTGGTGGTGCAGATCCCGATCTTCGCGGCCGCCGTGGGCTTCGCGCTCTGGGCGCGACGCCGCGAGGCACGGCTGATCCGCCAGCACCTGCAGGTGTACGTGGCGAGCGGCTGGTTCACTCCCGGGGAGGTCGAGATGCTCGGCTCGCTGTCGGAGCGTCGGCGCGCACGCACCTGGGCGTTCACGGTGGGGGGCAGCCGGGGGCGCGCGTCGATGCGGGCGTTCCAGGCCGCGGCCACCGAGCTCGCCTTCGCCCGCGACCGGGCCACGCGCGCGGCGCTCAGCCAGGAGGCGCAGCAGATCGAGCGCAGCCTGCTCGCGCAGGTCACCGCGCACCGGTACGGCTTCGTCGGCGCGGCCGGCGTCGCGTAGGCGATCGGGCAGGCTCAGGCGCCGAGGTAGCGTCCTGGCCGGTGGTTCATGGCCAGCACGAGATTGAGCACCACTGCGCCGAGCGCGGACGACAGCACCGTGCCGGCCGGGGTCACGAGGGCGGACGCCGCCACGACGCAGCCGTCGAGCGCGAGCTGCACGTAGCCGGCGCGCCAGCCGCGGCGTTCCTGCGCGAGCAGGGCCACGACGTTGAACCCGCCCAGGCTCGAGCCGTGGCGGAACAGGATGAGGATCGCCAGGCCGAGCGCGAGGTTGCCGGCGACCACGCCGTACAGCGGTGCGACGCGGGTGACTGCGAGCAGCTGCGGGTGCAGCTGAGACAGCGCCGACACCAAGGCGACGGCGACCACCGAGCGCCCGGTGAACGCCCAGCCCTTGCGCCGCGCCGCGAGCAGCATGAACGGCACGGTGACGCCCACGAAGACGGCGCCGAAGGGCATCGGCAGCACGCGCGCGAGGGCGAGGCTCGCACCGGCGGTGCCACCGGTGACGGCGCCGCTGGCGCGCAGCAGCGCCAGCCCGAGAGACGCCAGGAGCACCCCGGTGAGCAGGCCGGCGACGTCGTCCACGCGCGAGTGCGGCGGGGCGGCGCTCACCGGCTGGCTGACCACCTCGTCATGGTGCGACCGACTCGGCAGACTGAGCAACTGTCGGTAATCTGGCTGAGCACTCTGCACGCAACAAGCCGGTGCCGGACTCAAAATGCTCAGTGCGGGCGCGCCCGGCAGGACTCGAACCTGCAACCGGCGGATTAGAAGGCCGCTGCTCTATCCGTTGAGCTACGGGCGCCTGGGCAGGCGGCGGAAGCGCTCCTGACCGTGCCCGATCCTACGGCGTGCCCACCCCCTTGATGTTGATCACGTTAAGCAGGGTTGCGGTCGGTTCCCGAGGGTTGCAACCCTCGGCAAGCGGAGTGTCGCCCACATAACGTGATCAACGGGAGGTGGGGCGGCGGGGGAGGTGGGACGGCGGGGGAGGTGGGACGGCGGTGTGGGGCCGGCGCAGCGGGAGGGCTCAAGTTCTGGGGTCCGACCGTCGATGTCCGGATTGCGTCTGTGTGCGGCCTCCAGCAGCGGGGGTCGGCGGCCTCGGGGGCCGGACCGATCATCACCTCGCGATCCCCAAGGAGCCCCGTTCCATGTTCTCCCTGCGCCACGGCGCCGCTGCCCTCGTCACCACCGCTCTCGTCGCCGCCCCGGTGGCCCTCACCGCAGTCCCGGCGCAGGCGGCTCACCGGAAGCCGTGCACCATCACCGCGGCCCAGCGCGCCGCCACGATCGACCAGGTGCACGCCCTGCAGCGCCAGCTCGCCGGCCACCACCTCACAGCGTCCGAGCGCATTGCGCTGCACGCCGCCACGGCCGAGCTGCGCAAGGCCCTGCGTGATGGCCACCTGACGGCGGCCGAGCGCAAGGCCAAGCGCGCCGAGTACGTCGCGCTCGTGAAGAAGCTGCACGCTGCGGCGACACCGGAGGAGCGCACCGCGATCCGCAGCGAGCTGGCGGCCCTGCGCGCCGAGTTCGTCGCCGGCCGCCTCACCCGCGCCGAGCGCCGGGCGCTGCTCGACGAGATCGCCGACGTGCGCCGCGCGTTCACCCAGCGCCCCACCAAGGCCCAGCGTGCCGCGATCCGGGCCGAGGTCCGCAGCCTCGCGGCCACGCTGCGCTGCACCACTATCTGAGCGGTCCACCAGGTCGGTCGCGCACGTCTGGGCACGCTGCGTGCTCGGACGTGCGCGCGCCGAGTTGGTGGACCACGCGCTGAGGCGGCAGGCTAGGGCACCGTGAAGCCCCAGATGCAGCCCGACGCGCTGCTGTCAGCCGTCGAGGGGCTGCGTGCGGGGCTGCGCGACCTCACCTTCCCGCTGGACGTCGAGACCGCCGATCGCGCGCGAGCCGAGCGCCGCGCGCTGGTCGACCAGCTCGACGACTACGTGCTGCCCCGGCTGCGCTCGCTCGACGCGCCGCTGCTCGCGGTCGTCGGCGGCTCCACGGGTGCGGGCAAGTCGACGCTGGTGAACTCGGTGCTCGGCGCGCACGTCACTCGCAGCGGAGTGCTGCGACCCACCACGCGCTCGCCCGTGCTGGTGCACCACCCGGACGACGCGGCGGCGTTCGAGGGCGACCGCGTGCTCGCCTCGCTCGTGCGCGTCACCGGCGACGAGCCAGAGCCAGACCGCGGCGACGACCGGCGCATCACCGCCGTCCGGCTCGCTGCGAGCGACGCGCTGCCCGCCGGTCTGGCGCTGCTCGACGCCCCCGACATCGACTCGGTCGTCACCGCCAACCGCGAGCTCGCCGCGCAGCTGCTGGCCGCCGCCGACCTCTGGCTGTTCGTCACCACGGCGGCCCGCTACGCCGACGCCGTGCCGTGGGACCTGCTGCTCGGCGCGTCCGAGCGCGGCGCGTCGGTGGCCGTGGTGCTCGACCGCGTGCCGCCGGAGGCCATGCAGGAGGTGCGCACTCACCTCGCGCAGATGCTGCGTGAGCGGGGCCTGACGACGACACCGCTGTTCACCATCCCCGAGACCACCACGGACGACGGCCTGCTGGCTCCTGAGGTGGTGCGCCCGGTGCGGTCGTGGCTCGTGGCGCTGGCGCGCGACTCCCAGGCGCGTCAGGTGGTGGTGCGGCGCACCCTCACCGGTGCGCTGGGCGCGCTGGACGCCCGGCTGGCGACGCTGGTCGAGGCGGCGCAGAGCCAGGACGACGCACGCGCGGCCCTCGAACGCGAGGTCGAGGAGACCTACGCCCACGCCTACCGCAAGATCGAGCAGGGCCTGTCGGACGGCTCGCTGCTGCGCGGGGAGGTGCTCGCGCGCTGGCAGGAGTTCGTCGGCACCGGCGAGCTGTTCCGCACCCTGGAGGCCGCGGTCGGCCGGCTACGCGACCGCGTCGTGTCGGCGCTGCGCGGTCGCCCCGCGCCGGCGGACGAGATCGGCGAGGCGCTGCAGACCGGCGTCCAGAGCCTGCTCGTGGCCCAGGCCCAGCTCGCGGCGCGCGACGCGTGGCAGCGGTGGCGCTCGCTCGACGGCGGTCGCCCGCTCGCCGAAGAGCACCGCGACCTCGCCGAGCCCGCACCCGGCCTCGACGAGCGCGCGGCGCGCACCGTGCGCGACTGGCAGCGCTACGTCCTGGAGCTCGTCACGCACGAGGGCGCCGACCGGCGCACCACCGCACGGTCCCTGTCGTTCGGCGTCAACTCCGTGGGCGTGCTGCTCATGCTCGTCGTCTTCAGCCAGAGCCTCGGGCTCTCCGGCGCCGAGGTGGGCATCGCGGGCGGCACCGCCGTGGTCGCGCAGCGGTTGCTCGAGGCGGTGTTCGGCGACCAGGCGGTGCGCTCGCTCGCCGCCAAGGCGGAGGCCGAGCTGCTGCAGCGGGCCCGCGCGCTGCTCGACACCGACCGTCAGCGCTTCACCGAGGCCCTCGACGCGCTCGAGCCGGGCCTCGACGTCGCGCGACTGCGCGAGCTGCAGCACGACCTGGAGGCCGCGCAGTGATCCGACGGACTCGGGGCGATGGCGCTGGTGTCGACGTCGCGGCGCAGGCCGGCGCGCTCACGCAGGCCCTCGACGCCGGAGGCCATCGCCTGGACGTCGCCGCGGCCCGCCGCGCGCGCACGCTCGTCGGCAAGGTCGACGAGCGGGTGCGCCTCAGCGCAGACCACACCGTCGTGGCGCTCGCGGGTGCCACGGGCAGCGGCAAGTCGAGCCTGTTCAACGCCCTGACCCGGCTCGACATCGCGACGGTCGGCGCGCGGCGTCCGACGACGTCGGTGGCTTCGGCGTGCGTCTGGGGCGCCGAGGGGGCCGACGCCCTGCTCGAGTGGCTGGGCGTGCCGCGCCAGCACCGCGTGAGCCGGGAGAGCGCGCTGGACGCCGGCGACGACGACCTGCACGGGCTCGTGCTGCTCGACCTTCCTGACCACGACTCCACCGAGGTCGCGCACCGACTGGAGGTCGACCGGCTGGTCGAGCTCGTCGACGTGCTGGTCTGGGTCACCGACCCGCAGAAGTACGCCGACGCCGCCATGCACCGCCGCTACCTCGCGCGGCTGGCCGGGCACGACGCGGTGGTCGTGGTGGTGCTGAACCACGCCGACCGGCTCGCGCCCAAGGAGCTCATCGCCTGCCTGCGCGACCTCGAGCGCCTGCTGGTGGCCGACGGCCTCACCGGCGTCGAGGTGGTGGCGACGTCGGCCGCCACCGGTGTCGGGGTCGTGGGCCTGCGCCAGCTGCTGGCCGGTGCGGTCGGACGGCGCACCGCGTGGCGCGAGCGGCTGGCCGCCGACCTGCACGCCGCGGCGCGCGAGCTGCGGCACGACGTGAGCGATAGCGAGGCCGACCCGTCACGGCTGGCCGAGCAGACCGGGCTGGTCGACGCACTCGCCGACGCGGCCGGCGTCGAGACCGTGGTGCGCGCCGTCGAACGCGACCACGTGCGCCGGGCCACCGCTGCGGCGGGGTGGCCGGTGACCCGCTGGGCCGGGCGCCTGACGCCGGACCCGTTGCGGCGCCTGCGGCTGGGACGCTCTGGCAGCGGCCACGAGGACGACGGCGTCGACCTCGCCGGCGCTCTGCAGCGCTCGTCGCTGCCCGCGCCGACACCGGCGCAGCGCTCGCGCGTCGAGATCGCGACGCGCCGGGTCGCCGACGCGGCCGCCGACGGCCTGCCCGACCGCTGGGCCGACGCCGTGCGCGCGGCCGCGCAGCCGGCCCCCGACGACCTCGCCGACGCGCTCGACCAGGCCGTGGTGCAGGTCGACCTCACGGCCCGGCGTCCGCTGTGGTGGCGGGTGGTCGGGGCGCTCCAGGTGCTGCTCGCGGTGGCCGCGGTGGTGGGGCTGGTGTGGCTGGTGGCGCTTGCCGTGATGGGCTGGCTGCGCCTGCCCGAGCCGTCGACGCCGTCGCTCGGGCCGCTGCCGTGGCCGACGCTGCTGCTCGTGGGTGGGCTGCTGCTCGGCTTCGTCATCGGCGTGGTGGTGCGCGCTGTCGCGCGCTCGTCGGGGCGGCGCCGCGCCGCCCAGGTGCGGCGCGGGTTGCGCGATGCCGTTGCGGCAGTGGGGCGCCAGCAGGTGCTCGGGCCGGTGGAGCAGGTGCTGGCCGACCACCGCGCCACCCGCGAGGCGCTCGCCCGCGTGACGCCCTGACCCGGCGTCCGGGGCGCTGGCGGCCGTCACGGTCGGGGGCACACCCCGCAGGCAGATAGCCTTGAGCCCATGGCCGAGTTCATCTACACCATGACCAAGGCGCGCAAGGCGCACGGCGACAAGGTCATCCTCGATGACGTCACGATGTCGTTCTACCCCGGCGCGAAGATCGGCGTCGTCGGCCCGAACGGCGCCGGCAAGTCGACGATCCTGAAGATCATGGCCGGGCTCGACCAGCCGTCGAACGGCGAGGCCCGCCTGAGCCCCGGCTACACCGTGGGCATCCTGCTGCAGGAGCCGCCGCTCAACGAGGACAAGACGGTGCTCGGCAACGTCGAGGAGGGCGCCGGCGAGATCAAGGCCGCGCTCGACCGCTACAACGAGATCGCCGCCGAGATGGCCGAGAACTACTCCGACGAGCTGATGGAGGAGATGGGCAAGCTCCAGGAGGTCATCGACACCGCTGACGCCTGGGACCTCGACAGCCAGCTCGAGCAGGCGATGGACGCCCTGCGCTGCCCGCCGCCGGACGCCGACGTCAAGGTGCTCTCGGGTGGTGAGCGCCGTCGCGTCGCGCTGTGCAAGCTGCTGCTGCAGAAGCCCGACCTGCTGCTGCTCGACGAGCCCACCAACCACCTCGACGCCGAGAGCGTGCAGTGGCTCGAGCAGCACCTCGCCGCCTACCACGGCGCCGTCCTGGCCGTGACCCACGACCGGTACTTCCTCGACAACGTCGCGCAGTGGATCGCCGAGGTCGACCGCGGCCGCCTCTACCCCTACGAGGGCAACTACTCGACGTACCTGGAGAAGAAGCAGGAGCGCCTGCAGGTCCAGGGCAAGAAGGACGCCAAGCTCGCCAAGCGACTCAAGGACGAGCTGGAGTGGGTGCGCTCGAACGCCAAGGGGCGCCAGACCAAGTCCAAGGCCCGCCTCGCGCGGTACGAGGAGATGGCCGCCGAGGCCGAGCGCACGAGGAAGCTGGACTTCGAGGAGATCCAGATCCCACCGGGCCCGCGCCTGGGCAGCGTGGTCATCGAGGCGCAGGACCTGCGCAAGGGGTTCGGCGACCGCCTCCTGATCGACAACCTCTCCTTCTCGTTGCCGCGCAACGGAATCGTCGGTGTCATCGGACCGAACGGCGTGGGTAAGACGACGCTGTTCAAGACGATCGTCGGCTTCGAGCCGATCGACAGCGGCGACCTGAAGGTCGGCGAGACGGTGAAGATCTCGTACGTCGACCAGAGCCGCGGGGGCATCGACCCGAAGAAGAACGTGTGGGAGGTCGTCAGCGACGGCCTCGACTACATCAAGGTCGGCAACACCGAGATCCCGTCGCGTGCCTACGTGTCGACGTTCGGCTTCAAGGGCCCCGACCAGCAGAAGGCCGCCGGAGTGCTCTCCGGCGGTGAGCGCAACCGGCTGAACCTCGCGCTCACCCTCAAGCAGGGCGGCAACCTGCTGCTGCTCGACGAGCCGACGAACGACCTGGACGTCGAGACGCTGGGCTCCCTCGAGAACGCGCTGCTGGACTTCCCGGGCTGCG
Source organism: Angustibacter sp. Root456 (assembly GCF_001426435.1). Lineage (NCBI taxonomy): Bacteria > Bacillati > Actinomycetota > Actinomycetes > Kineosporiales > Kineosporiaceae > Angustibacter > Angustibacter sp. Root456. The sequence continues at coordinate 187,355 of NZ_LMER01000016.1, forward strand.
CCGTGGTCGTCAGCCACGACCGGTGGTTCCTCGACCGCGTCGCGACGCACATCCTCGCCTACGAGGGCGACGACGAGGACCCCGCCAAGTGGTACTGGTTCGAGGGCAACTTCGAGTCCTACGAGGCCAACAAGGTCGAGCGTCTCGGCGCCGACGCCGCGCGCCCGCACCGGGTGACGTACCGCAAGCTCACCCGCGACTGACGCGACGGTGGTCGGCCTCTGGCTGCGGCTGCGTGACTCCTTCTGGGTCGTGCCGGCGCTGCTGTGCGTCGGCGCGGTGGTGCTCGCCGAGGTCGTCCTCGGCCTCGATCGTCACGTCGATCTCGGTGACACGTTCGTCGCTTCGGTGCTGAACGAGGCCGGTGCGAGCGGCAGCCGCGACCTGCTCGGCGCGGTCGCGGCGTCGATGCTCAGCGTGGCGGGCACGATGTTCTCGATCACCATGGCGGTGCTCGCGCTGACGTCGTCGAGCTACGGGCCACGGCTGGTGCGCAACTTCATGGGCGATCGCGGCAACCAGGTGGTGCTCGGCACCTTCCTCGCGACCTTCCTGTACGCGCTCATCGTGCTGCGCACCGTGCGGTCGAGCGGCGACTCGGGCGATCGCACGGCCTTCGTGCCGCACCTGGCGGTGACCGTCGCCGTCGTCCTGGCCGTGGTGTGCGTCGCCGTCCTCGTGTACTTCATCCACCACATCAGCGACTCGATCCAGGTGGCGACGCTCTCGGGGCGGGTGCGGCAGGAGCTGCGCGAGACGGTCGAGCGGATGTACCCGGCCCAGACCGGTCGTGACGTCGCGGCGGTGGCGGACGGCGAGAGTGCGGACCGGGCCGCAGACCTGCCGGGCGACCTGTCGGCGACCACGCCCGTCGAGGCCGGGGACGCGGGCTACGTCGCGGCCGTCGACCTCGCGCACCTGCTGCGGCTCGGGCAGGACCACGACCGGGTCGTCGTGCTGACCGTGCGCCCGGGCGACCACGTGCTCGCGGATGACACCGTGGCGCGGATCTGGCCGGCGTGCGACGAGGCCCGCTCGGACGAGCTGGCGTCAGCGGTGCAGCGGGCGGTGACCGTGGGCCGCAACCGCACGCCGTACCAGGACGTCGCCTTCGCGGTGCAGCAGCTCGTGGAGCTGGCGGTCAGGGCGCTGTCGCCAGGCACCAACGACCCGTTCACCGCGCAGAACGCCCTGGACGACCTCACCGTCGGCTTGGCTCTCATGGCAGCGCGCCCGACGCCGTCCGCTCGGCGCTACGACGACCAGGGTCGGCTGCGCGTCGTGGCCGAGCCGGTGACGCTCGCCGAGCTCGTCGACCAGGTGATGGACGCCATGCGGACGTACGCGCTCGGCGCACCTGGGGTGCTGTTGCGCACGCTCGACCTCGCCCAGGCGGTCGGCGTGCGGGCCGAGTCGTCCGACGTCCGCGAGCGTCTGCGCACGCAGGTACGGCTGCTGGCTGACACCTTCGCCCGCGAGGCGGTCGCCTCGCGCGACGTCCAGCTCGTCACCGAGCGCGCCGAGCAGGTGCTCGCCGCGGTGCCTGCTCGACCGTGAGCGCCGCGGGGGCACCCCGCCGCCAACCTATGGCAGCAGGGTGCCCCAGCGGCCGCCGTCCGGCCGCCGTCCGGCCGCCGTCAGAGGTCGGCCGGCCGCAGGACGAACGAGATGCCGTGCGCGATCTGGACGTTCCCCGCGTTCAGGTCGAGCTTGCTGGGCACCAGGAACGGGTTGATGTCGTTGCGGTCGTTGTCGACGAGCCGCACGATCGGGAACCACCGGCTGAGGACGTCGACCCTGAAGGTCGCGCCTGGCAGCGCCGTCTGCAGCTCCGCACCGTCCGAACGAAGCGCCTGGCGCGAGGTGATCGTCGCGCCCGGCACGACGTGGTAGAGCAGCACCTGCTCGACGGTGTCGATACCGAGGCCCGCGACCGCGGTGAAGACCTGGCTCTCCGAGCGGTACCAGCGGTGGGTCACGTCCGCGGCCAGCACCTGGAACGCCCGGTCGTTGGGCAGGAACGCCGTGAGCGGCACCGAGCCGTCGGCCAGCACGCTCACCGGGCTGCTCGGCTTGGCCTTCAGGACGGCCGCGACCGCAGCGTCCACGATGTCGAAGTCGTACCAGTTGCGGTCGAACGCGTGGCCGTCGGCGGCGAGCACCGTGGCCAGGCTGCGCGTGCCGGTCGGCGTGGCGGCGCTGGCGGCTGGGGCGGCGGCGATCGCCGAGGTCGCGGCGACGGCCCCGGTCACGAGCGCGATCACGGTGCGGCGCAAGCCGCGACGACCGCGCCGGCCGGCGGTGGTGGTGCTGGTCATGGTTCCTCCTGGTGCAGGGTCAGCAGGGGTGAGCAGGACGCCCCACACTTCGCCGTCTCGCCCGGCGACGGTTGCACTGAATCGGTTCCCACGTCGGGCAACCGTTTCGGGGGTCGGCTACGAAGTGAGAGCGTGGACGTCGACCCTCTGGGTGCCCGGTTGGCCGCCGGCGACGAGGCAGCACTCGAGGAGTGCTACGCCTCGATCGCGCCGACGGTGCTGGTCTACCTGCGCCGCCACGTCGGGCCGGACGACGCCGAGGACGTGCTGCAGCGCACCTTCCTCGACGTCTGGCGCGGCGCCAAGCGCTATGACCCGCGGCAGAGCCTGAGCGGCTGGGTGTTCACCATCGCCCGGCGCCGGGCGATCGACACCCTGCGGGCGCGGCGTCCGGGGGTGGTGAGCGTCGACGTCCTGCGGGACCTGGTGGGCGACGACGGGCGTGAGGTGGCCGAGCGGTTCGCCTGGGCGGCGGACCTGCGCTCGGCGCTCGCCCGGCTGCCGGCGCACCAGCGGCAGGTGCTGGAGATGGCGTACTTCGACGACCTCACGCAGCGCGACATCGCCACTGTCCTGGACGTGCCGCTCGGCACGGTGAAGGCGCGGATGGCGCGAGGCACGAAGGCGTTGGCAGAGCTGGTCGCCCCGGTGGGGGCCCTGGACGGCAGAGGTGGTGAGGTGTCATGAACGACGGGGGTTTCGAGAACGACTACGACTACGACGGCGATGGGACGGACGGCGACGAGCTGACCGGCCTGCTGCGCGGCGAGCTGTCGCGTGAGGAGCTGGCGGTCGCCGTCGAGCGGTTGCGCGGGTCGGGCGACGCCCGCCTCGCGCTGGTCGACACGGTGGCCGCGCACGCTGCGCTGACCGCCGCGGCGCGCACGCTGCGAAGTCCGCTGCGGGTCTCGGGGCCACCGGCGGGTGCGGAGGCCGCCCTGCCGCCGCTCGAGCTGCCGCGACGCTCGCTGCGCCGTCCGCGCTGGGTAGCGGCCGCGGTGGCCGCGGTGGTCGTTCTCGGGGCCGGCGTCGGGACCGTCGTCGGGTGGCGAGGACTCTCGGGCACTCCGGCACGCCCACCAGCCGCCGTGCGGTCGGTGACCTTGCAGCCGGTGAGTGCAGCGACGGCGTCCGGCGAGGTGACGATGGCCGACGAGCCGGCATCGGAGGCGGTACCGCGCACCCGCATGCAGATCACGACGTCGGGTCTCGCGCCGGCCGGCCCGGGCCGGTTCTACTACGCCTGGCTGTTCGACCCGCAGACCAACAAGATGCTGCCGCTGGGCCTGGTGTCGGCCGGCGGCGCCAACCAGTTCGAGGTGTCGGACGACATCGTCGCCCGCTACCACGCCGTCGACATCAGCCTGCAGGACGACAACGGCGACCCGCGGCACTCGGCGACGTCGGTGCTGCGCGCCACCTACTGAGTCGGGCGCGACGAGCGCGCCCGGCTCGGCGGCGGTTGCTCAGCGCACGCGGCCGTACCGCACGTGCGAGGTCCAGAGCTTGACGTGCTTGACCCGCGAGCCCGGCTTGGGCGCGTGCCAGATGTAGCCGTGGCCGGCGTACATCGCCACGTGGTAGACGTGCCGGCCGGAGAAGAAGAACACCAGGTCGCCGGGCCGGCGAGACGACGCGCGGATGTGCGCGGTCGCCGCCCACTGCTGCTGGGCCGTGCGCGGCAGGCGCTTGCCGATGCGGGCGTACGACCACCGGGTGAGCCCGGAGCAGTCGAAGGCGTGCGGGCCCTGCGACCCCAGGCGGTAGACCGCACCCTTGCGGGTGGCGGCGACGTGGACGGCGCGCAGGCCCACCACGGTCGGGACGGCGGCGCTGGCGGCCGGCGCCTCGGCCAGCTGGGGGACGAGGACGGCCGCAGCGAGCGTGAGCACGGCCATCAGGCGGACGAGGACAGGGTGAAGCGAACGCGCAGTCGCGGTCATGACAGCTCCAGGTCATCGCCTGCGAAGCGGGACCTGTCGGGGTCGGGGACCTGTTCCCCGGTCCGTCGACCGTCGCGTGCGACGGCGGACGTCCTTACCCCCAAGGGCCGCTCGGCTGAGCCGGCGACCCGCAGTGCTTGGGCGCTCCGTTCCTGCCACCAACGCGTCAGGGTCGACGTCCCTGACACCGTGGCAGGACTCGGCGAAGTGTCAGGCGCCCCGCCGTTGCGGCGAGGGCTTCAGTATGGCATCGGGGCCTTTCGGCGGGGCCTGAAGTGGTGATTTCAGGTGACCTGGCTCACGCCGGCTGCGGTACGCGCAGCATCCCCTCCTGCGCCACGGTGGCGACGAGCCGGCCGTCGCGGCTGAAGATGCGCCCGGTGCCGAGGCCGCGCGCGCCGCTCGCCGACGGGCTGGCCTGCACGTAGAGCAGCCACTCGTCGACGCGCACGTCGCGGTGCCACCACATGGCGTGGTCGAGGCTCGCGGCCTTCAGGCCCTTCGTGGCCCAGGTGACGCCGTGGCGGCGCAGCGCCGACTCCAGCAGGGTGTAGTCGCTGGCGTAGCCCAGCACTGCCCGGTGCAGCAGCGGGTCGTCCGGCATGGGGGCCGGCGTCCGCATCCACACGGCGTTGGTGGCGCGGCGGTCGGGGTCGGCCTGCCAGTAGACGGGCGCGTCGACGTGGCGCAGGTCCATCGGCCGGGCCCGCGCCCAGTACTGCGCCACGGGGTGGTCGATGTGGCCCATGATCTCGGCCGTGGTGGGCAGGTCCTCGGGGGCCGGGACGTCGGGCATGACGTCCTGGTGGTCGAGTCCGGGGGAGGGGTCCTGGAACGAGGCGATCATCGACAGGATCGGCTGGTCGAACTGGATGGCGTGCACGCGCCGGGCGCTGAACGACCGCCCGTCCCGCAGCCGCTCGACGGCGAAGGTGATCGGCTCGTTCGAGTCGCCGGGGCGCAGGAAGTAGCCGTGCATCGAGTGCACCGGGCGCCCCGCCTGCACCGTGCGTCCGGCCGCCACGAGGGTCTGGCCCAGCACCTGGCCGCCGAAGACCCGGCCGTGCGGCTGGGGCTGGCTGTCGCCGACGAAGAGATCCTGCCCGCGGTCGTCAGTGCCGGCGTCGCGCAGGTCGAGGACGCCGAGCAAACCACGCAGCAACGCGGCGCCGTCGGGCACGCTGTCGGTGTCGGCGGTGTGCTCGCTCACTGGTCCTCCGGAGGTGCGGGTCGGGCGGGTGCGGCGTCCTGGGGTGCGGCGCCCAGCATGCGCAGCACCAGACTGCCGTAGAGGCTTGCGACGTCCTGCGGCGACTCCCGCCCGGCCGGGTCGTACCAGCGGGCGACGTCGATGCACAGTGACAGGACGGCGCGCGTGACGCCGTGCGGGTCGCCGACCGACAGCTCGCCGCGCTCGACGCCGCGGCGCACCTCGCCCTCCACGAGCGACTCGATCGCGCGGCGCCGCTGGGCCACCTGGGCGAGGTCGTCGGGGGCGAGAGCACCGAGCTCGTACTGGACGACGCGAGCGACCTTGTGGTGCAGCGCGTGCCAGGCGGTGAACGTCTCGACGCAGGTGCGCAGCCGGGCCGCGGACGACGGCTCGGCGTCGTCCGCCAGCGCCGTCTGGACGAGCTGCAGGGCGGCGTCGTGGCCGAGCAGGCTGACCTGCGCGAGCACGGCAGCCTTGCTGGGGTAGTGCACGTAGAGGCCGGCGGGCGACAGGCCGGCGCCGAGGGCGATGTCGCGGGTCGTCGTCGCGTGGTAGCCGCGCTCGGCGAAGGTCTCGATCGCGGCGTCGACGATGCGCCGGGCGGTGTCGGGCATCCCGGCGAAGGCGTCGACGGCGAGGGGTGCGGCGCTCACGGCGGCTCCTTCGGCTGCGGCGCGGTTCGCGAGCAGGGGACGCTTGACAGCGTGCTGACGCCTCGGGACGCTAGCAGGTGAGCAAGCGCTTAGTCACCCGTCGAGGAGGTCCCCGGTGCGACGCACCCTGTTCGGCCCGGAGCACGAGGCGCTGCGCGCCACGGCCCGCGAGTTCCTGCAGCGCCACGTGGTGCCGCACATGGACGAGTTCATCGAGAACCGCGGCCTGCCGCGCGAGTTCTGGCTCGAGGCCGGCAAGCAGGGCCTGCTCGGCCTGCACGTGCCTGACGAGTGGGGTGGCGGCGGCAGCGAGGACTACCTGTTCGGCGTCGTGGTGGCCGAGGAGATCTCGCGCGTCTCGGCGTCCATCTCGTCCTGCGTGGGCATCCACTCGAGCGTGTGCGCGCCGTACCTCGTCGAGCTCACGACCGACGAGCAGAAGGAGCGCTGGCTGCCGCGGTTCTGCACCGGTGAGCTGCTGTGCGCCATCGCGATGACCGAGCCCAGCGGCGGCTCGGACCTCGCGGCGCTCAAGACGACGGCGGTGCGCGACGGCGACGGCTGGATCCTCAACGGCTCGAAGACGTTCATCACCAACGGGTTCAGTGCCGACCTGGTGATCGTCGCCGCTCGCACCGACCCCAGCAAGGGGGCCAAGGGCATCACGCTGTTCGGCGTCGAGGCCGGCATGGAGGGCTTCACCCGCGGCCGCAAGCTCGACAAGGTCGGGCAGACCGAGTCCGACACCGCCGAGCTGTTCTTCGACAACGTGCGGGTGCCCGACGCGCTGCGCATCGGGCCCGAGGGCAGGGGCTTCATCGCGATGATGGAGCGGCTCGTGCAGGAGCGGGTCGGCGCCGCCATCGCCAACACGGCGCACGCCTCACAGATCCTCGACGAGACGATCGAGTACGTGAAGCAGCGGCACGCCTTCGGTCAGCCGGTGGGATCGTTCCAGCACAACAAGTTCAAGGTCGCAGAGCTGAAGACGCAGATTGACGTCACGCAGGCGTTCGTCGACCAGTGCGTGCTGGCGCACGCCGCCGGTGAGCTGTCGGCGGCCGACGCCGCGAAGGCCAAGTGGTGGAGCGCGCAGGTGCAGAACGACGTGCTCGACGAGTGCGTGCAGCTGCACGGCGGCTACGGGTACATGAACGAGTACCGCGTGGCGCGTGCGTGGCGGGACGCCCGAGTCACCAAGATCTGGGCCGGCTCGAACGAGATCATGAAGGAGCTCATCGGCCGGGACCTCGGGCTGTGAACGTGCCCGTCGACGGCCGGTTCGCCGACAAGGTCGCCATCGTCACCGGAGCCTCGCGCGGGATCGGGCTGAGCATCGCCGAACGGCTCGTCGCCGAGGGTGCGCGGGTGGTGATCACTGCCCGCAAGCCGGAGGCGCTCGAGGAGGCGGTGACGGCGCTCGGCGGCCCCGACCGCGCCATCGCCGTGGCCGGCCGCGCCGACGACCCCGACCACCGGGCCGAGGCCGTCGAGCGCGCGGTGCGTGAGCTCGGTGGCCTCGACCTGCTCGTCAACAACGTGGGGATCAACCCCGTAGCCGGGCCGCTCGTCGACCTCGACCTCGGGGCGGCGCGCAAGATCGCCGAGACCAACCTGGTGTCGACGCTGGGCTGGACCCAGCTGGCCGTCAAGGCCGGCACGGGGCTGACCGCGGTCGTCAACGTCTCGTCGGTGGCTGGCGTGCAGCCGGCGCCGGGGATCGCGTTCTACGGCGCCACGAAGGCCGCCGTCATCTCGCTCACCGAGGCGCTGGCGATCGAGCTGGCGCCGCGCGTGCGGGTCAACGCGGTTGCGCCGGCCATCATCAAGACGAAGTTCGCCGAGATGCTCTACTCGCACGACGAGTCCGGCGTCGCCGGGCACTACCCGATGGGCCGGCTGGGCGAGCCCGAGGACGTCGCCGGTGCCGTGTCGTTCCTGCTCTCGGACGACGCCGCCTGGGTCACCGGGCAGACGATCGTGATCGACGGCGGCATCACGAAGTCCGGCGGTCTCGGGTGAGCGGCGGGGGCGACGTCGCCGCCGTCCCCGGAAGCATGCGGGCCTGGCAGGTGGTGCGGCACGGTGCGCCGTCCGACGCCTTGGAGCGGCGCGAGGTCCCTGTGCCGCAGCCGGGAGCGGGTGAGCTGCTGGTGCAGGTCGACGCGTGCGCACTGAACTTCCCGGACGTCCTGCTCGCCGCGGGGCAGTACCAGCTGCGGCCCGATCTGCCCTTCACTCCGGGCATCGAGCTCGTTGGGCGGGTTGCGGCAGTAGGTGAGTCGGTCGAGGGCTTCGGTGTCGGCGACCGGGTGATCGGCATGCCACAGCTGCCGCACGGCGCGTTCGCCGACTACGCCATCTTGCCCACGCGCACGGCCTTCGCGGCGCCCGAGGCACTGGACGACGCCCGGGCCGCGTCGCTGTACGTCGCCTACCAGACCGGCTGGTTCGGGTTGCACCAGCGCGCCCGGCTGCAAGCGGGGGAGACGGTGGTGGTGCACGCCGCGTCGGGCGGCGTCGGCAGCGCGGCGGTGCAGCTGGCGCAGGCGGCCGGCGCGCGCGTGGTCGCCGTGGTCGGCGGCGAGGCGAAGGCCGAGGTCGCTTGGGCGCTCGGCGCCGACGAGGTGGTCGACCGCACGCAGTGCGACGGGGCCGACGGGTTGGCCGCGGCGCTCAAGCAGGCCTGCGGCCCGCGGGGCGCCGACGTGGTCTACGACCCAGTGGGCGGCGACGCCTTCGCGGCGTCGACGAAGGTCGTGGCCTTCGAGGGCCGCATCGTCGTCGTGGGCTTCACGAGCGGGCGCATCCCGCAGGCGGCGGCCAACCACCTGCTGATCAAGAACTACAGCGTGCTCGGCCTGCACTGGGGTCGCTACCAGGACGTCGCACCCGAGCTCGTGCGCCAGGCACAGGACGACATCAACGAGCTCGTGGCCGCGGGGCTGGTCGAGCCGCTGGTGTCCGAGCGCGTCGGTGCCGACGACGTGCCAGATGCGTTGCAACGCTTGGCTTCCGGCGCGACAACGGGCCGTGTGGTGGTCGTTCGTGGCTGACGTCGGCCCCGGGCTCGAGCTGGCGGGTGCGGGCGTCGTCGTAACCGGTGGCGGCTCGGGGATCGGAGCTGAGCTGGCGCGGCGGTTCGCCGCTGCGGGAGCGCGCGTCGTCGTGAACGACCTCGACGCCGACGCGGCTCGGGCCGTGGCGGGCGAGGTGGGTGCCGTCGCCGCGCCCGGCGACGCGGCGTCGGTGGACGGCGTCGCCGCCCTGGTCTCGGCCGCGCGCGACGAGCTCGGCGAGATCGACCTGTTCTGCGCCAACGCGGGAGTGGCCGCCACAGGCGGAGTGACGGGCGACGCCGCGGCCACCGAGGCCGACTGGGCGAGCTCGTTCGAGGTCAACGTGCTGGCCCACGTGCGGGCCGCCCAGGTGCTGCTGCCGCAGTGGCTCGAGCGCGGGCGCGGGCACCTGCTCGTCACTGCCTCGGCTGCCGGCCTGCTCACGATGCTGGGCAGCGCGCCGTACGCCGTGAGCAAGCACGCGGCCGTGGCGTTCGCCGAGTGGCTGCGCGCGACGTACACCCACCGCGGGATCGTCGTCCAGGCACTGTGCCCGCAAGGGGTGCGCACCCCGATGCTCGAGGCGTCGGGTGAAGTCGGGCGCGCGCTGCTCGGTGCCGACGCCGTCGACGTCGGTGTCGTTGGAGACGCGGTGCTGGAGGCGTTGGCGGACGGGCGTTTCCTCGTCCTGCCGCACCCCGAGGTGCACGGCTACCTGCAGGCCAAGGCCGCCGACCCCGACGCCTGGCTCGGTGCGATGAACCGCCTCCAGCAGCGCCTGGACCCCTGACCCTGCGCCCTACCGGCAAATTCCCCGGAACTTGTACGCCTGGGACCCCTGCAAGCGACGAAATCCGGGGATTTTGCCGGCGTTAGCGGTGGCGGGCGAGCTCGCGGCGGGCGAGCGACATGCGGTGCACCTCATCGGGGCCGTCCGCGAGCCGCAGCGTGCGCGCGGCGACCCACAGCTGGGCGAGCGGGAAGTCCTGACTGACGCCGGCACCGCCGTGCACCTGGATCGCGTCGTCGACCACGCGCTGGGCCATGAGCGGGACGGCGATCTTGATGGCCTGGATCTCCGTGTGCGCGCCCTTGTTGCCCACGGTGTCCATGAGCCAGGCCGTCTTCAGCACCAGCAGCCGCGCCTGCTCGATCGCGACGCGAGCGTTCGCTATCTGCTCGCGGACGACCCCTTGGCGCGCCAGCGGACGGCCGAAGGCCACGCGCTCGTTCGCCCTGCGGCACATGAGCTCCAGCGCCCGCTCGGCCATGCCGATGAGCCGCATGCAGTGGTGGATGCGCCCCGGGCCGAGCCGCGCCTGAGCGATCGCGAAGCCCTCGCCCTCACCCTTGAGCATGTTGGACGCCGGCACGCGCACCTCGTCGAACTCGACCTCAGCATGACCGCCGTGCGGCGCGTCGTCGTACCCGAAAGTTCGCAAGGCCCGGACGACGCGCACACCCGGCGTCTCGCGCGGCACGAGGATCATCGACTGGCGGCGGTGCCGGTCGATGCTCGGGTCGTCGGGGTCGGCCGACTGCCCCATGACGATGAAGATCTCGGCGCGCGGATCCATCGCGCCGGTCGACCACCACTTGCGGCCGGTGATGACGTACTCGTCGCCGTCGCGTCGGATCGCGGTCTCGATGTTGGTGGCGTCGGATGACGCGACGCCCGGCTCGGTCATGCAGAACGCCGAGCGGATCCGCCCGTCCAGCAACGGTTCGAGCCACTGCTCCTGCTGCTCGCGGGTGCCGAACTCCGCCAGCACCTCCATGTTGCCGGTGTCGGGGGCCGCGCAGTTGAGTGCCTCCGGTGCGAGCCAGGGCGAGCGGCCGGTCAGCTCGGCGAGCGGCGCGTACTGCGTGTTGGTGAGTCCTGCGCCGTGCTCGCCCGGCAGGAAGAGGTTCCACAGGCCCAGCTCGCGCGCGGTGCTCTTGAGCTGCTCGACCACCGGGGGACGCGACCACTCGCGATCGGTGCCCCGCGCGGCGGCGACCTGCTCCTCGAGCACCGGCTCGGCCGGGTAGACGTGCTCGGCCAGGAACTGCTCCAGCCGCGCGGCCAGCTCACGGGTGCGGTCGTCGTACGCGAAGTCCATGGTGGTCCTCCTCAGCGCGCCAGGGCCGCGGCGCCGGCGGCGACGAGCCCGGGGACCACGGCGCCGATGCCGTCGAACCCCGACCCTACGGTCTGCCCCTGGGTGTAGCGGTAGTGGATGCCCTCGAGGATCACGGCGAGCTTGAAGTAGCCGAACGCCACGTACCAGGGGAGCGAGGTCAGGTCGGTGCCAGTGGTCGCGGCGTAGCGGGCGGCAAGCGCCGAGCCATCGGGGAAGCCGGCGACCGAGGCGGGGGTGTCGGCGACCGGCCCGAGGGACGACGCCACCTCGCCGCCCTCACCCCAGTAGACGAGCAGCAGCCCGAGGTCGGTGAGCGGGTCGCCGAGCGTGGCCATCTCCCAGTCGAGGACGGCGGCGACGTCCCACGCGCCAGGCCTGACGAGCAGGTTGTCGAGGCGGAAGTCGCCGTGCACGACCGAGGGTCGCGGCGACGTCGGCACCGCACCGGCAAGGGCATCGCGCAGCGCGTCGATGCCCTCGACCTCGCGGCTGCGGCTCGCCTCCAGCTGGGTCGACCACCGGCGCACCTGCCGCTCGAGGAAGCCGTCGGGCCGGCCGAAGTCGTTCAGTCCCAACGACTTCGGGTCGCTGCGGTGCAGGGCGGCGAGCGTGTCGACCAACCGGTTCGCCAGCCCGGCGCGTTCGTCCTCCGGCACACCCAGCAGCGCGGCGCGGTCGCGCAGCACCACGCCGTCGACTCGCTGCATGACATAGAACGGCGCCCCGATGACCGACTCGTCGTCGCAGAGCAGCACGGGCTCGGGCACTGGCACGTGGGCGGTGTCGTGCGCCGCGTGCAGCGCGCTGATCACCCGGAACTCGCGCGCCATGTCGTGCGCCGTCGCCAGCACGTGGCCCAACGGCGGACGTCGCAGCACCCATCGGTGGGCGCCGTCGTCCAGCGTGTACGTGAGGTTCGACCGGCCGCCTGCGATGAGCTCGGCGCTCAGCGGTCCACCGCGTAGACCGGGGTGGTGCTCGTCGAGCCAGAGGGTCAGGGCGGCGAGGTCGACACCTCGCGGCGACGCCGGGTCAGGGGACACCGACGCACCGTATCTCAGCCAGATCCCGGCGCCGGATCTAACCAGTGGTCGACGGCACGCCATGATGTCGGCATGGCTCACTACCGCTGCGACTACCCGATGCGCTGGTCGGACATGGACGCGTACGGCCACGTGAACAACGTGCAGTACCTGCGGTTCTTCGAGGACGCGCGGATCGAGGCCTTCGCCGCCCACCAGGCGGGCGAGGGTGACAAGAGCCTGCTCGACACCGGAATCCTCGTGGCGCGGCACGAGATCGAGTACGTCAAGCCCCTGAAGTGGCGGCCCGAGCCGGTGCACATCGACCTGTGGATCACGACGATCAAGGGCGCCCGCATCGACGTCGGTTACGAGGTGTACGACGAGCACCCGGGGGAGGAGCGCGTGCGCTACGCGCTCGCCGCGTCGACCCTCGTGATCTACGACCTGGTGAGCGAGCGCCCCAAGCGGATCAGCCACGCGGACGTCGAGCGACTGGAGGCCCTGCGCGGCGAGCCGGTGCCCTTCCGGATGCGGCGCGCGCAGTGAGCGACCACCTGCTGGTGCCGGCGGCTGCCCTCGCCGACCTGGCGACGTACGTCGGTCGCGCCCGGCGCGTCGACCCCGACGGCGCGGTGCGACTCGTGGCGGTGGGTTCGGGCCTGGCCGTGTACGTCTCACCCGTGCACGGCAGCGGTGGGCCCACCGTGCTGGGGTTGCGCGTGCTGCCGCTGGCCGAGCCGTCGGACGTCGACGTCACGGTCGCGCTCGCGGCGGTCACCGACCGGCTGGCCCACCTCACCCCCTCGGTGAGCGCCCCGGCCGACGAGCCCATCGCGCTCGCCGTCCCGCCGGTGCAGGTGACCGACGCCGGGTGGGCCGGGGTGTCACCGCCGCGGACGGGCTGGGACGACGCAGGGAGCGTCACGCGCGAGGTGCTCGAGGAGGCCGTGCGGGCCGGCACGCAGGAGATCGCCGACGGCGCTCCTGAGGGCTCGGGCGCGCAGGCCGTCGCGCGCCTGCGGGCGCTGGTGTGGGGTCGCGACGTGCCGGGTGCGCCCGGACTGCCTGCAGGCGCGGCCTACACGGCCGACGCCCTCGGCTTCCTCGGCCCTGACACCGCCGAGGTCGCCGTGCTGGCACGCGGCTCGTGGCGCCGCCTCAGCACCCCACGCGGGCACGTGCTGGCGCGTCCGTCGCTGCTCTGAGCGGACCTTCGGCCCTGGATCGACGCGGCCGGCAGGCGGGAGGGTCGAGGGCGTGGAGCGCGTGCACCGTTTCGCCGACCGCGCCGACGCCGGCCGCCGGCTCGCCGACCACCTGGCCGCACGCCCGTGGCCGGCCGGCCAGGTCGTGGTGCTGGGCGTCCCCCGCGGTGGGGTTCCCGTCGCCGTCCCGGTGGCTCAGGCCCTCGGGGCGCCGCTCGACGTCCTCGTCGTCCGCAAGCTCGGCCTGCCGTACCAGCGCGAGCTGGCCATGGGCGCCGTGGGCGAGGGCGGGGTGCGGGTGCTCAACGAAGAGGTGCTGCGCCGCTCGGGCGTGACGGCGGCGCAGCTGGCGGCGGTGCAGGGCGACGAGCAGCGCGAGGTCGATGTGCGCTGCGCGCGGTTCCGCCCCGGCCGCCAGGCGCTGCCGCTGGCCGGGCGCGTCGCGGTGGTGGTGGACGACGGCATCGCCACCGGCTCGACCATGCGCGCGGCCTGCCAGATCGCCCGAGCCAGTGGCGCCCAGCGCGTCGTCGTGGCCGTGCCCGTGGCCTCGCGGGAGGCAGTCGAGGTCGTGCGGCGCGACGCCGACGAGGTGGTGGTCCTCTCGGTGCCGCCGTGGTTCTCGAGCGTCGGCCAGTGGTACGACGACTTCGCGCAGGTCTCGGACGACACGGTCGCGCGGCTGCTCGCCGAGAGCACCACCGCGCCGAGGCCCGCCACGCTTGACCCGGAAGTGACGGTGCCCGCCGGGGACGTCGACCTCGCGGCCACGCTGACCGTGCCGGCGTCGCCCGTGGGCGTCATCGCGTTCGCGCACGGCAGCGGCAGCAGCCGGCACAGCCCCCGCAACCGGTACGTCGCCGGGCGGCTGCAGCAGGCCGGGCTGGCGACGCTGCTGCTCGACCTGCTCACCGCGCAGGAGGACGGTCGGCGCGACCTCGTCTTCGACGTCCCGCTGCTGAGCGAGCGGCTGGGTGCAGCCTGCCGCTGGCTGGCGCACGACGCGCGCACGCGCGGGCTGCCGCTCGGCCTGTTCGGTGCCAGCACCGGGGCCGCGGCCGCGATCGCGACGGCCGCGGATCCGGCGTCCACGGTGCAGGCCGTGGTGAGCCGGGGCGGGCGGCCCGATCTGGCGCCCGATCACCTGCCGCTCGTGCGGGCCCCCACCTTGCTGGTCGTCGGCGGTGACGACGACGTGGTGCTCGAGCTCAACCAGCGCGCCCAGGAGCGCTTGCGGTGCCCGAGCCGGCTGGTGGTGGTGCCGGGGGCGACCCACCTGTTCGAGGAGCCCGGGACGCTGGAGCAGGTGGCCGACCTGGCCGCCGGCTGGTTCACCACGCACCTGCACCCGCCCGCCGCCCAGCCCTCTCACCACCCGGTGGACGCCGATGGCTGACGACCCCCCTGGGCTGGGCTTCCCCGACCACACCGCCGCGGCAGTGGTGCTCGACTGGGATGGCACGGCGGTCGCCGACCGTCGAGCACCCGCCACGGCGGTGCGCCGGCGCATCGAACGCCTGTGCGCCACGGGTGTGCACGTGGCCGTCGTGAGTGGCACGCACGTCGAGAACGTCGACGGCCAGCTGCGCGCTCGACCGAGCGGCCCGGGCCACCTGCTGCTCGCCACGAACCGCGGGTCGGAGCTGTACGAGGTGCGCGATGACGGCCCGTGGCTGCTCACCCGCCGTACGGCCACGCCGGTCGAGGACGACGCCCTCGACGCCGCCGCCCAGCAGGTGGCGCACGCGCTGGTGGCGCGCGGTCTCGGCGGCGTCGTGGTGCGGCGGCTGAACCGACGCAAGATCGACCTGCTGCCCGAGCCGGCCTGGGCCGAGCCACCGAAGGCCCGCATCGCCGAGCTCGTCGACGAGGTGACGCGCCGAGCGCGGGCGGCCGGCTTCGGCGGCCTGCCCGACGTCGTGACGCTCGCGCTCACCGCCGCCCGCGACGCCGGATTGCCCGACCCACGCGTCACGAGCGACGCCAAGCACGTCGAGATCGGTCTCACCGACAAGTCCGACGCGATGCGGGCACTGCTGGCGCGGTGGTGGCGGATCGGCGTCGGCCCCGGGCTGCTGCTCGTCGCGGGTGACGAGTTCGGGCCCCTGGGCGGCGCGCCCGGCAGCGACTCGATGATGCTCGTGCCCGAAGCCGCGAGGGCCGTCGTGGTCTCGGTGGGTGTGGAGCCGTCAGGGGTGCCGGCTGGCGTCCGCTGGCTCGGCGGTGGGCCGGCGCGCTTCGTGCAGCTGCTCGACGACCAGCTCGTGCGTCATGCCCGCCGCCGCGCACCGGTGGTCGACGCCGATCCGGCGTGGACGGTGGTCGAGACCGGCGCCGACCCGTTGCGCCACCGCATCACCGAGACGCTGTTCACCACGGGCGCCGGGGGGATGGCGGTGCGCGGCTCGACCGAGGAGGCGGCGTCCGTGCCGCTGCTCCTCGCGGCCGGCGTCTACCACCGCCGCGGCCCCGACCAGCACCTGCTGCCCGGGCCGTCGTGGACCGAGCTGGAGGTGGCACCCTCGCCGCAACAGGACGTGCGCGTGCTCGACCTGCGCACGGGTGTGCTGGCCCGCGAGGAGGTCGGCGGTACCGGCCCGCCGGTGCGCTCCGTGCGGTTCTGCAGCGCCAGCCGGCCCGGCGTGATGGCGCTGCGCACCGAGGCGGCGCCAGGCCGGCTGCGCCCGGGGCCGACGTTCCGAGCACCGGCTGCGCTGCCGATGCCCCACGGCCGCCTCGCCGCTGGCCCGTGGGCGCGGGTGGCGAGCGACCTCGGCGGGGGCATCGCAGCCGTGGCGCAGCAGTCCGTCGGCCGTGGTGAGGTGCGGTCGGTGGAGCGGATCGTCGCCCTCACGGCCGACGCCCGTCGGCAACCGTCGCTGGCTGCCGCCCACCAGGCGCTGCGCGAGGCGGCGGCTCTGGGTTTCGACGCCCTGCTCGCCGAGCACCGCGCCGCCTGGGCCGAACGCTGGGACGCCGTCGACGTCCGCATCCCCGACGACCCGGACGCCGAGCGAGCCGTGCGGTTCGCCCTCTTCCAGCTGTGGTGCAACACCGGACGCCACGACGAGCTGGCCGTGGGCGCTCGGGGCCTGTCGGGGCCCGGCTACCTCGGCCACGTGTTCTGGGACGCCGACGTGTTCGTGCTGCCCGCACTCGTCGCCATCGACCCGTCGTCGGCGCACGCGATGGTGCGCTACCGGCTGCACCGGCTGGGTGCAGCGCGGGCGAGCGCGCGCGCCGCCGGCCACGCAGGTGCGCGCTTCCCGTGGGAGTCGGCCGCCGCCGGCGACGACGTGACGCCGGTGAGCGTGGCGATCGGCGCGCAGCCCGCCCCCGTGCTGACGGGCCGTCAGGAGGAGCACATCACCGCGGACGTCGCCTGGGCCGCCCTGCAGTGCGCCCACTGGAGCGGACGCCGCCTCCAGCCGGGGTCGGCCGAGCTCGAGCTGGTGCTCGACACCGCTCGGTACTGGACGAGCAGGTGCCGCACGGACTCCGAGGGCCGGGCGCACCTCGACGGCGTGATGGGCCCGGACGAGTACCACGACTCGGTCGACGACAACGCCTACACGAACGTGATGGCGCGCTGGAACCTGCGCACCGCAGCGGATCTCGCGGAACCGTGGGGGCTGTGTCCGGCCGAGGCGCCGGCGTGGCGCGCGCTCGCTGACGCCCTCGTCGACGGCTACGACCCGGCCACCGGGCTGTACGAGCAGTTCCGCGGCTACCACCGGCTCGAGCCGCTCCTCGCGGCCGATCTGGCGCCCCCGCCCATGGCCGCGGACGTGCTGTTCGGCCGTGACCGGGTCGCCGCTTCGCAGGTCATCAAGCAGCCGGACGTGCTCATGCTGCACCACCTGGTGCCGGACGACGTGGCGCCCGGCTCGCTGGTCACCAACCTCGACCACTACGGCCCGCGCACCGCCCACGGGTCGTCACTGTCGCCGGCGATCTCGGCGTCGCTGCTGGCGCGAGCGGGGCGCCCGGACGACGCCCTCGTGATGCTGCGCCAGGCGCTCGCCATCGACCTCGGCGACGAGCACGGCATGACCGCCGCCGGTCTGCACCTGGGCACGCTCGGGGGTGTGTGGCAGGCCATGCTGGTGGGCTTCCTGGGTGCGCGCGTGCGCGGTGGCGTCCTGCTGCTCGACCCCGTGCTGCCGCGGGCCTGGCCGAGCCTGAGGCTGCGTTTTCGGTGCTTGGGTCGGCGGGTGCGCGTCCACGTCGACTCCACTCACGTGCACGTCGACGTCGACGGCCGCGTGCCGGTTGCGGTGGGAACCGGCCCGGTGCAGGTCGTGTCGAAGCGCGCCCGCGTCGAGCGCGCTGACCACCAGCCATCTGCGATCCAGGGGGTGCGAGGTGCCTGAAGTCGTTGCCGCAGTGACCGATGAGGCCAGGCGCGGACCCGTGCTCGACGTCGCCAGCGCCGTGGCGTCGTTGATGCGAGCGCGCGTGCGGGAGGTCGGCGTCGCCTCCGACGACCCCGACCGCGCTGCCCTCGCGGTGCTGGAGGCACTGGAACCGGCCGACGTGCTGGTGGGCGTCGTCCCGGCCGCGGTCGACCCCGCAGCCCCGTCGTGGCGGGTCATGCGCGAGTCGACCAAGCCGTTGGTGCTGCTGCCACCGGACCTGCCCAGCGGCCCGAACCCGATCGGGCGCGTGCTGGTGCCGCTCGACGGCTCCCGCGAGTGCGCGCGCGCCGTGGAGCACACCATCGAGCTGTGTCGCCGAGCGGACGTCGACCTGGTCGTGCTGCACGTCTTCGGCCCGGGGACGGCGCCGCCGTACTGGGACCAGGACGTGCACGCCCTCAACGTGTGGGCCGAGGAGTTCATGTCTCGGCACGTCCGCGGAGCCGGCGTGCGGCTCGAGGTGCGGGTGGGGGCGCCGGAGGACAGCGTGGTCGAGGTGGCCGAGGGGCTCGGAGCCGACCTCATCGCGCTGGGGTGGTCACAGCGGTTGGAGGACGGCCGGGCCCGGACGGTGCGCCGCTCGGTGCTCGAGGCGCACGTCCCCGTCATGCTCGTGCCAGTGAGCGGACGCGACGCCGATGGCGAGGACCCGCCGCAGGGACGTTGGGCCCTGGCCGAGCAACCGGGCGCGAGGATGTCCTGAGCCATGCGTATCGGCATCGTGGCGCCCCCGTGGCTCCCGGTGCCGCCGACGAGCTACGGCGGCATCGAGGCGATGATCGACGGGCTCGCGCGCGGGCTGAGCCACATGGGGCACGACGTGCGGCTCTTCACGGTGGCCGTGTCGACCTGCCCCGTGCGGCGGCTGGCGTTGTTCGGTGAAGCCCAGGACGACATGGGCCAGGCGCTGACCGAGGCCGCGCACGTGGCGGCGGCGTACGAGGCGCTGCAGGACGTCGACGTGATCCACGACCACACGCTGCTCGGCCCGCTGGTGGGCCCGCTCACGATCGACCACGCCGGCGCGGCACCCGGCCCGCCGGTGGTGCTCACCCACCACAACCCGTTCACGCCCGAGGCGGCTCGCGTGCTGAGCGTCGTGGCGAGACGCGCCACCGTCGTGGCGGTGTCGCACGCCCACGCCAGGTCGGCGCACGGCGTGCCGGTCGGAGCCGTCGTCCACCACGGGGTCGATGTCAAGCGCTACCACCCGCGCCCCTCGGCCGAGCATGGCTACCTGCTGTTCCTGGGGCGGATGTCGCCCGACAAGGGGGTCCACGTGGCGGTACGGGTCGCCGCGCGCACAGGACGGCAGCTGGTGATCGCCACCAAGATGCGCCAACCCGAGGAGGTCGCCTACTACGAACGCGAGGTGGCGCCGCTGCTCGGTCCGGGTGCCGAGCGGCCCGAGGAGGCGACCCTGGAGGAGGCCACCGCGCTGCTCGCGGGCGCCAGCGCGCTGCTCAACCCCATCGCGTGGCCGGAACCGTTCGGCATGGTGATGATCGAGGCGCTCGCCAGCGGGACGCCGGTGATCGCGTTCCCCCACGGAGCGGCACCGGAGATCGTCGACCACGGACGCACCGGCTTCCTGTGCGGTGGTGAGGACGCCATGGTCGAGGCGGTGCGGCGGATCGACGAGCTCGACCGCGGCGACTGCCGCATCGCCGCCGAGCGCCGCTTCTCGATCGAGCGGATGGCGCGCGACTACCTCGGCCTGTACCTGCGCGTGCAGCGAGCCGCCCACCACGATCCGGCGCTGCTGCCGTGACGACGGACCCGTGGGCGTTCGAGGAGGCGCCCGCGAGCGAGGGTCTCGGAGCGGGGGCCATCACCGTCGTCGAGGGATCCAGCTTCTGCATCAGCGACGCCGACGGCAGCATCCGCACCGGCAGCTCACAAGGCGTGTACGTGCGCGACATCCGCCTGCTGTCGCGCTGGGAGCTACTCGTCGACGGCCAGCCACCGGAGGCCATGACCGTGCGGCACCCCGAGCCGTTCAGTGCCGAGATCATCACCTGGCGGCCGAGGGCGCGCGACGTGCGGCCGGCCCTGCTCATCGTGCGCCGCCGGTACGTCGGGCACGGCATGCGCGAGGACCTCGACGTCGTCAACGACTCGGCCCAGCCGGTGTCGTGCCGCCTCACCCTGCTCGTCGACACCGACTTCGCCGACGTCTTCGAGGTCAAGGCGGGCACGGCGCCCGCGAACGGCTGGTCGCGGCGCGAGGTGGTGCCCGGCGTCCTGACGCTGACCCGCCGCCGAGGGGAACGGTCAGTGGCCGTCGAGGTGCGCGGCGACGACGGCGCCGACATCGGCCCGGCGGGGCTGTCGTGGAGCCTGGACCTGCCGGCTCGGGGCACGTGGTCGACGTCCGTGGAGGTGGTGGGCGTCTTCGACGGCGACCGGCTGCCGCTGCGCCACCCCCGCGGGCTGCCGGTCGAGCACACCGACCCCGCGCAGCGGCTGCGGGACTGGCGGCGCAGCAGCCCGCTCATGCGCACCGCCGACCCCGACCTCGCCCGAGTCCTGCAGCGCAGCGTCGAGGACCTCGGCACGTTGCGCATCTTCGACCCGGCGCACCCCGACCGCGTCGTGGTGGCCGCCGGCGCCCCGTGGTTCATGGCGCCGTTCGGCCGCGACTCGCTGCTGACGTCGTGGATGGTGCTGCCGGTCGACACCTCGCTCGCCCTCGGCACGCTGCAGACCCTCGCCGACCACCAGGGCCGCGCGCTCGACCCGGCGTCGGAGGAGGAGCCCGGGCGCATCGTGCACGAGCTGCGGCTCGGCCCGGCTGCGCACCTGTCGCTCGGCGGGCGCAGCGCCTACTACGGCAGCGTCGACGCCACCCCCCTGTTCGTGATGCTGCTCGGCGAGCTCGCGACGTGGGACGTGTTCGACGACCGGCTGCGCGCCCTGCTCCCCGCCGCCGACCGGGCGCTGGAGTGGGTCGAGCACCACGGCGACGTCGACGGCGACGGCTTCGTCGAGTACGAGCGCAAGACCGAGCGGGGACTGGTCAACCAGGGCTGGAAGGACTCCGGCGACGGCGTGAACTTCGCCGACGGGTCGGTGGCCCGGGCCCCCATCGCCCTGGCCGAGGTGCAGGGCTACGTGTACGCCGCGTACCGCGCGCGGGCGCGGCTGGCCGAGTGCGCCGGTGACCCAGTGGGAGTGCGGCGCTGGACCGAGCGCGCCGAGGCGCTGCGCCGGCGCTTCGACGAGCAGTTCTGGCTTCCTGAGCGCGGGTGGTACGCCGTGGCGCTCGACGCCGACAAGCGCCCGGTCGACGCGCTCACCTCCAACCTCGGGCACTGTCTGTGGACCGGCATCGTCGCCGAGGCGCGCGCACCCCGGCTCGCCGAGCTGCTGACCTCGCCGCGGCTCTTCAGCGGGTGGGGCGTGCGCACGCTGGCGACCGACATGGGCGCCTACGACCCGCTCAGCTACCACAACGGCTCGGTGTGGCCGCACGACACGGCGCTGTGCGTCAGCGGGCTGATGCGGTATGGCTTCGTCGAGCAGGCGCAGCAGGTCGCCGTCGCGCTGCTCGAGGCGGCCGCCCACTTCGGTCACCGACTGCCCGAGCTGTTCTGCGGGCACGCGCGGGACCAGGTGGGCGTTCCGGTGCCCTACCCGACATCGTGCTCGCCGCAGGCCTGGGCGGCGGCCGCCCCGCTCGAGCTGCTGCGGGCGCTGCTGCGCCTCGAACCGCAGGTGCACCGCGGTCGGCTGCGCTGCGCACCGGCGGTGCCTGAGCAGTACCTGCCGCTCGACCTCGTGAACCTGCGCCTCGGGCGCTCGCGGGTCGCGCTGCAGGTGACCGCGACCGACTGGCGGCTCGACACGCTCGCTGGTCCGGCGCTGGAGCTCCTCGAGTAGCACCGGTCAGCGGGCCGCCGAGCGGAGCACGAAGACCCCGATCTCGCGGTGCGCGGCGCGCTCGGCGTAGCGGTCCCACGAGGGGTAGAGCGTCGTGGCCTGCGCCCACAGCCGGGCGCGCCACTCACCCTGGGCGAGCTCGGCGACGACCGGCGTCGACCGCCCGCGCACGAGCAGCTCGGCCTCGGGATGGGCCAGGAGGTTGTGGTACCACGCCGGGTGGTGCCGCTGGCCGTAGTTGGAGGCGATGACGACCAGCCCGTCGTCGGCGGGGAACCCCAGCACCGGCGTCCGGCGCGGCCGGCCGGTGCGCGCGCCGGTGGTGGTGAGGTCGGCGACGGTCAGGCCGGTGAGCAGGCTCGTGAGCGTGTGCCGGCCGCCGCTCACCCGGATCACCGGTCGGTCCAGGTGGTGCAGCGTGCGCGCGAGCACACGGCTCACCGGTGCGATGCCTCCGACGCGGCGCACCGTGCGGTGCACCAGCGCGGCGCCGGCGTAGGGGGACGGCGCTGTGTCGTCCCAGGCGGACGGCGGCTCGTAGGTCATGGCGCGGTCCCTCGCTCGGCGGTAGGGACCAGTGTGCGCCGCGCACCCCGGCTGCGACCACCGGCTGAAACAGGGTGGAACCGGACAGGCGCTGGTAGCGTCCCAGGACCATGCGAGCCACCACGAGGACGACCGCGCGCACCCTGCCCACCCTCGCCGCCCTGGCCGCGACCACCCTGCTCGGCACCGCCGCGTGCGGGGCGGAGTCCGGCAGCGGCACCGCACCGACCACTGCCGCACAGACCACCGCGTCGGGGGCGACGACGACGTCCGCCTCGCCGTCCGCCTCGCCCACCCCTGGAGCGCGCATGACCGAGGGCATCTCCTTCACGCTGGTGCTGACGCGCACCGGCGGGATCGGTGGCCTGAAAGACCGCCTCGAGCTGCGCCCCGACGGCACCTACACCGTCGTGAGCCAGGGCAAGGCGCCCGTGACGCGGCAGCTGAGCGAGGGCCAGCTCGCCGCGATCGTCAACGCCCTGCAGGCCGCCGACCTGCCGCACCTGGCGACGCAGTCGCCCACCGAGCGGCGCAGCGACCAGTTCACCTACGTCCTGCGGTACGACGGGACGACCTTCACCACGACCGAGACCACCGCACCAGAGACCGTGCGTCCCTTGCTGGAGGAGCTCGGCGCGCTGTTCAGCTCGCCGGGATCCACACGGTGACGTCGCTCGGCAGCACGCCGGCGCCGACGTCCGGCTGACTCGCGAGCAGCGGCGGCGCAGCCAGCTCGGCCGGCAGCTCGACGTCGTCCGGGCCGGTGTTGGCCAGCACGATCACGTCGCCGGTGCGGAAGGCCAGCACCTGCTCGGGCAGGCCGTCGACCCACGCCAGCTCGCCGGCCCCGAGGGCGTGCTCGCGCCGGGCGGCCAGCGCCGCGCGGTACATCTCGTACGTCGAGCCCGTCGCCCCGCGCTGCACGTCCAGGGCGTAGGCCTGCCAGACGTCCGGCTGCGGCAACCAGCTGAGGTCGGACGGGCCGAACCCGTAGGAGGGCCGGTCGCTCGCCCACGGGATCGGCACGCGGCAGCCGTCGCGGCCGCGGTGCTGGTGGCCCGAGCGCACCCACGTGGGGTCCTGGCGCACGGCGTCCGGTAGCAGGGTGTGCTCGGGCAGGCCGAGCTCCTCACCCTGGTAGAGGTAGGCGCTGCCGGGCAGCGCGAGCATCACGAGCGTGGCGGCGCGGGCCCGGCGCAGGCCGAGCACGACGTCCGGCTGCGGGTCACCCATGCCGATGCCGTTGGGCAGCTCGGTGCCGGCCTCGAAGCCGAACCGCGTGCTGTGCCGGAGCACGTCGTGGTTGCTGAGCACCCACGTCGTCGGTGCGCCCACGGCGCCCATGGCCTGCAGCGACTCGTCGACGACGGCCCGCAGGTCGGGCGCGCGCCACGGGGTGACGAGGTAGGAGAAGTTGAACGACTGGTGCAGCTCGTCCGGGCGGACGTAGCGGGCGATGCGCGACGGCGGATCCACCCAGGCCTCGGCCACGAGGACGCGGTCACCGGCGTACTCGGCGGCGATCTCGTGCCAGCGGCGGTAGATGTCGTGCACGCCCTCCTGGTCCCAGAACGGCGGGCGGGAGAACCGCGGGTCGGAGTGCTGCAGCATCTCGACGTCGCGGTCCCAGTCGGGCAGGCCGGGAGCCTTGACCAGGCCGTGGGCGACGTCGATGCGGAAGCCGTCGACGTCGCGGTCGAGCCAGAAGCGCAGGATCGACTCGAACTCCGCGCGCACCTCGGGGTTGGTCCAGTCCAGGTCGGGCTGCTTGACGTCGAACAGGTGCAGGTACCACTGCCCGGGCGTGCCGTCGGCCTCGGTGATGCGGGTCCAGGCCGGGCCGCCGAACACCGAACGCCAGTGGTTCGGCGGCTCGTCGCCGTCCGGGCCCTTGCCGTCGCGGAACAGGTAGCGGGCGCGCTCGGGGCTGCCCGGCGGCGAGGCGAGCGCCGCGCGGAACCACGCGTGCTCGTCGCTCGTGTGGTTGGGGACGATGTCGACGATGACGCGCAGGCCCAGCTCGTGGGCGCGCGCCACCATCAGGTCGGCCGCGACCAGGTCGCCGAAGACGGGGTCGACCGCGCGGTAGTCCGCGACGTCGTAGCCGGCGTCGGCCTGCGGTGAGACGTAGAACGGCGACAGCCACAGCGCGTCGACGCCGAGCTCGACGAGGTGGTCGAGGCGGGCGGTGATGCCCGGCAGGTCGCCCACGCCGTCGCCGTCGGAGTCGGCCCACGAGCGCGGGTAGACCTGGTAGATCACGGCGGTGCGCCACCACTCCTGGCCCGGCGCGGGCCGCGCAGCGGTGTGCTGGGTCTGGTTCGAGGTGGCGTCGGCGGTCGTCGGCTGTGCGGTCACGCGCAGAAGGCTACGGCCTCCGGGCGCCTGGAGTGCAAACGCTTGACCCGTGGCGTCCGCCGGTCGGACGCGGGCGGTCGGTCGCAGGCCGGGTCGCGCTCAGCCCGGCGTGTTGACCAGCGAGTGGGCGGCGCGCTGCAGGTAGTCCCAGAGCAGCAGCTCGTGAGCCGGTGCGGGGTCGAGCTCGTCGAGCGCCACGCGCATGTGGTGCAGCCAGCGGTCGCGCATGTACGGCGTGACGGCGAACGGGTGGTGCCGCATGCGCAGGCGCGGGTGCCCGCGCTGCTCGCTGTACGTCGTGGGGCCGCCCCAGTACTGCTCGAGGAACATCCGGAACCGCACCTCAGCCGGGCCGAGGTCCTCCTCCGGGTACAGCGCCCGCAGCTCCGGGTCGGACGCGACGCCCTCGTAGAAGCGGTGGATCAACTGCACGAAGAACTCGTGGCCGCCCACCTCGTCGTAGAAGGTCCGCTGCTGCTCGCTCACGTCGGTCAGTGTCTCAAGCAGGCTCACCGACTGGAGACACCGACCTCCACGAGCGCTCCAGCGGCGCCGCCACCACGTCGCGAAGGTGTCGACCATGACCTTGCGCACGTAGGCGTCCGGCTCACCGTCGATGCGGCTCCACGCGCCCCACGCCTTGGCCAGCGCGGGTCTGGACGAGGTCCTCGGTCAGATCCGTACCCCCTGCTCGACCGCGCCGTCCGGAGCTCGGACGTCGTCAGGCTGTAGGACGACCCGGGGTGCCCGGAAGGTTGCTCGACCGGCGCCACCGACTCGCGCGGCCCTCGGCCTGCACCCGCTCGGCCTCGGCGGCGATCCCGCGCTGCATCCCGCCGAAGACGATGCCGTGGAACGGCTTGATGAGCTGCCAGTAGAGGTGTCCGACGAGCCCTCGCGGTGCGAACAGGGCGCGCTGGCGGAACACCACCTGGCCGCCCGGCCCGTCGTCGACCGCCAGCTCCAACCAGGCCAGGCCGGGCAGCCGCATCTCGGCGCGCAGCCGCAGCAGCTCGAGGTCGTCGACCTCCTCGACCCGCCACCAGTCGAGCGCGTCGCCCACCGACAGGTCGAAGGGGTCGCGGCGTCCGCGCCGCAGGCCCGGGCCGCCCCACAGGCGGTCGAGCACCCCGCGAGCCCACCACCCGAGGGGCCAGCTGTACCAGCCGTTCTGCCCCCCGATGCTCTCGATCACCGACCACAGGGCTTCGCGCGAGGCGTTCACCGGCGAACAGCGCTCGTCGACGTACAGCGAGCCGCCCGCCCAGTCCGGGTCACTGGGCAGCGGGTCGCTCGGCGCGCCAGGGGCAGAGGCCGACGACCACCGCGTCGCGACGTCGTACGCCTGCACCTTGGCGAGCGCCAGCGACACCGCGCGGGTGAAGCCCACGAGGCCGCCGGGCGGGTCGGGCACGTACCGCGCGATGTCGTGCTCCTTGCACACCACCTCGTGCACCAGCGACTCCACCAGCGGCCGCGCGATCGAGCTGGGCACCGGCGTGATCACGCCGACCCAGTGGCTCGACAGGTTCGGCGACAGCACCGGCACCGGGCGGATCGTGCGCCGCGACAGGCCGGCCACCTCGGCGTACTGCTGCATCATCTGGCGGTAGGTGAGCACGTCCGGGCCGCCGATGTCGAAGCCGCGGCTGACGTCGTCCGGCAGGTCGGCCGCGCCCACGAGGTAGCGCAGGACGTCGCGCACGGCGATCGGCTGGATCCGGTTGTCGACCCAGCGGGGCGTGATCATCACCGGCAGCCGCTCGGTGAGGTACCGCAGCATCTCGAAGGACGCCGACCCCGACCCGATGATCACCGCGGCCCGCAGCACCGCCGTCGGCACCCCGGAGTCGAGCAGGATCTCCTCGACCTCCTTGCGCGAGTCCAGGTGCGGCGAGAGCTCGTCGACGTCGGGGTACAGGCCGCCGAGGTAGACCAGCCGCTTGGCGTGGGCGGCGCGCGCGGCGCGGGCGAAGCTGCGGGCCAGGGCGCGGTCGCGCCGCTCGAAGCGGCGACCGGTGTCGAGGCTGTGCACCAGGTAGTAGGCGGCGTCGGTGCCCTCCAGCGCTGCCCGAACGGCGTCGGTGTCGCCGACGTCGCCCTCGACCACCTCGATGCGGTCAGCCCACGGCCGGTCGCGCAGCTTGCGCGGGGTCCGCACGAGCACGCGGACGTTCCAGCCGGCGTCGAGCAGCTCGGGGACGAGCCGGCCGCCTATGTAGCCGGTGGCGCCGGTGACCAGAGCGGTGCGCGTCATGCGCCCAGCCTCTCGTGGGGGCAGCGGTACCGCCCGCCCTGACCCGGTCGCACCGCGATCGTGGTGGGTGGGCATCACGGACGATGCGCAGGCACCACGGTGACGCTGGAATCAGATGGTGCCGCTGATCGTGCCACCGGACGGCGCCTGCGGGAACACCTGCGGTGCGCGCACCCCGGCCCGGTCGAAGGCGATCTTGGCCCGCTCGCGCAGCTCACGCTGCACGCCCCACTGCTCGTTCGGCTCGGTCTTGGCGAACACCCGGATCGTCACCGTGTTGCCGGTGATCTGCTCCACGCCCGCGACGGTGGGCTCGTCGATCATCACCGGCGACCACTTCTCGTCGAGGTACATGGTGTGCGCGACCTCGCGGATGATGCCGAGCACCTTCTCGACGTCCTCGGTGTAGGCCACCGGTAGGTCGACCACGGCGGTCGACCAGCCCTGGCTCTTGTTGCCGACGCGGACGACCTCGCCGTTGCGCACGTACCACGCGACCCCGCTGGGGTCGCGCAGCTTGGTGACCCGCAGCGTGACCTCCTCGACCGTGCCGGCCGCCTCACCGACGTCGATGAGGTCGCCGACGCCGTACTGGTCCTCCAGCAGCATGAAGATGCCGCTGAGGAAGTCCTTCACCAGGCTCTGCGCCCCGAAGCCGAGCGCGACGCCGGCCACGCCGGCGGACGCCAGCAGCGGCGCGAGGTCGACGCCGAACTCCGACAGCACCATGAGGAAGGCCACACCGAACACCACGGCGGTGATCAGGCTGCGCAGCACCGAGCCGAGCGTCTCGGTGCGCTGGCGCCGCCGCTCGCTCAGCGCGCCGGTGGCCGACGCGATCACCCGGGTCGCGCGGTTGCGCCCCAGGTGCGTGGTGAGGCCGGAGTCGACCGCGCGTCGCACGAACCGAGTCACCGCTCGCTGCAGCACCCACCGCAGCACCACGGCCACGACGACGATGAGCAGGATCCGCAGGCCGTGCGTCAGCAGCCACTCGCTCAGGCGGTCGGGCAGGCCCGCCAGCTTGCGGGTGTCGAGGGACGGCGAGGCGCCGAGAATGGCACGCAGCACGGGTGGGGTCCTCCTGGGGTTGGCGCGACGTCAGCGGCAGCGTCCCACGCTACGGGGAGACGTCGAGAGCAGCGTCCACCGGCACGTCGCGGTGCCAGGACTGCGTGACGTACCGCGTGACGAACCCGGCGGCGAGGTACAACCGGGCCGCGCCGGTGGGGTTGTCGGCGTCGACCTCGAGGCCCACCCGGTCGCGCCCGCGCCGCGCGGCGTCGGCCACCACCGTGTGCAGCAGGCTGCTGGCGACGCCCCGGCCGCGGGCTCCCGCGAGCACACCGAGGTACTCGACGTAGCTGCCCTCGTGGCCGCTGGAGCCCGCGCCGAGCACCGACGACACCAGGGCTCCGACGGGTTCGACGCTCGCACCGTCAGGGCCGTCGTCGCGGGTCAGCTCCGCGATCCACCAGTGGTCCCAGCGGTGGCCGGGGTCCGCCCGCAGGCGCGCGACGAACTCCTCGAACCGCTCCTCGTGGGAGTTGAAGTGGTCGGTGAACGACGCCTCGAGCACGTCGTGCACGGTGCGCAGGTCGTCGGCGTCGGGCAGGGCGCCGTCCGCAGCATCGGCCCCGCGCACCCGCCGGATGACGACGCCGGGCGCGGGCGGTGCGAACGCACCCTCGCTGCCCTCGGCCGGGTCGACGGGCCGGGTCATCTGCCACCACGAGCGCATCGGCCGAAAGCCGCTGGCGCGCAGCCACTCCTGCTGGCGCGGGTCGTCGGCGAAACAGCCGGAGTCCAGCTGGGTGACGGCCAGGCCGCGTTCACGAGCGACGGCCACGGCCGCGTGCTCGGCCCAGTCGAACAGTCGCTGGGCCAGGGCGCTGGCCTGCGCCGCGGCGAGCGTCGGGTCGACCACCACCGACACGATCACCCGACCCGCCGCGCGGTCGTGCACCGTGCCCCACGCGCGCACCTCGCCCTCGCGGTCACGCGCGACGAGGTGCCGGCGCGCCGCCGCACCAGCCCCGACGACGTCGGTGGCCACCGCGTCGCGTCCCGACGACGACCACCCGCGCGCCGCCTCCTCGTGCCGGGCGAGCAGCGCGGCGAGGTCGTCGACGTCGTCGGACGTGGCGGCCGACTCGGTCCAGCCCCGGCCCAGGTCGCTCACCGGCCGGCCCCGGCGCCCGAGGTCTCCAGCCCCGTGAAGTGCGCGGCGAAGGCGAGGGTGTCGGAGGTCAGCTCGATGCTGCGCGAGACCGCGCGCCCGCCGTGCCCGACGTCGGCCTCGCGCCGCACCAGCACCGGCGCCTCGTCGAGCGGCGCGGACGTCGCGTGCTGCAGCGCCGCGGCCAGCTTGCGGGCGTGCAGCGGGTCGACGCGAGTGTCGCCGTCGAACACGGTGAACAGGGTCGCGGGGTAGCGGGTGCCCTCGTGCACGTGGTGGTACGGCGAGTAGCCCAGCAGCCAGCCCAGCTGCTCGGGGTCGGCCGCCGTGCCGTACTCGCTCGCCCAGGTGGCGCCGAGGCCGAACAGCTCGTAGCGCACCATGTCGAGCAGCGGCGCCGAGCAGACGGCGGCAGCGAACAGCTCGGGCCGCTGGGTGATCGCCGCACCCACCAGCAGCCCGCCGTTGGAGCCGCCCGAGATCGACAGCTGCTCGGGCGTCGTCCAGCCCTCGGCCACGAGGAACTCGGCGGCGGCGTGGAAGTCGTCGAACACGTTCTGCTTGGTGGCGAGCATGCCGGCTCGGTGCCAGTCCTCGCCCTCCTCGCCGCCACCGCGCAGCCCAGCCACGGCGTAGACGCCACCGGCCTCGACCCAGGCCAGGATGCCGGCGGAGTAGCCCGGGGTGAGCGGCAGCCCGAAGCCGCCGTACCCGTAGAGGATCGTGGGCCGCGGGCGATCCGGACGCCGGTCGCCGGCCACCAGCAGCAGGTGCACCTCGGTGCCGTCCTTGCTGCGGTAGACCAGCTGCTGGGTCGTCACCGACGGCACCTCGACGGCGCCGGGCGCGGTGGCCCACGTGCTCGTCGCGCCAGTGCGGGCGTCGTAGCGCTGCACGCTGCTCGGCGTCACCGAGTCGGTGTAGCCGAACCACACCTCGTGGCCGCCCTCGGGGCGCTCGCTGAGGCCACCGACCGACCCCACGCCGGGCAGGGGCACCTCCCCGAGGCGCTCGCCGCTCGCGAGGTCGTGCACCGTCACCTCGCTCACCGCGTGCCGGGTCCACGACGCGAGCAGACGTGGGCCGGCGAGCTCGGGGCCATCCAGCACCGCGTAGTCCTCGAGCACCGCGACGTCGTCCTGCGCCAGCAGGTCGGTCCAGTGCTCGGCGTCCGGCGTGCTCGGGTCGACGACCGCGAGCCGCCCGCGCGGGGCGTCACGGTCGGTGAGCACGTAGGCGCGCCCGTCGCGGCCCACGTGCACCGAGGTCTGGGCGTCGACTCCCTGCTGGACGACGGTGAGCGCCGGCTGCTCGAGCGAGCTCTCCTGCAGGTCGGCGAGCCAGACGTCGTTGCGCGGCGCGGTGCCCTCGGCGGCGCTCACGGTGAGCCAGCGCCCGTCCATCGACACCGAGACGCCGTAGTAGTTGGTCTTGGCCAGCCCCTCGCCGAAGACCAGCACGTCGTGGTCGCTCGACGTGCCGAGCCGATGCAGCCAGACGCGACGGTGGTACTGCTGCTCGTCGGCCGGCAGGTGGGCGGTGTCGATGCGCCGCACGTAGTAGAAGGCCTTGCCGCCGGGCAGCCAGGCGACGGGGGAGTAGCGCAGCCGATCGATGGGGCCGTCGAGGACGTCGCCGGTGTCGACGTCCATCACGCGCAGCACCGACTCCTCGCGGCCGCCCTCGCTCAGCTGGTAGGCGAGCAGGTCGCCCTCTTTGCTGGGCTGCCAGCTGTCGAGCGTCGTGGCACCGGACGGGTCGATGGCCATGGGGTCGAGCAGCACGCGCTCGGTGCCGTCGGCGTCGACGGTGAGCAGCACAGCGTGCTCCTGGCCGGCCACGCGGCGCATGAGGAACTGCCGCTCTCCGCGCCAGGCGGGTGAGCCCACCACACCGGCTTCGAGCAGGCGCGTGACCCGGCTGCGGAAGTGCTCGCGCATCGTCCAGCCGGCACGCTGGTCGGCGAAGAGCTGGTCCTGCGCCTGCGACCACGTGCGAGTGGCCTCGCTGTCGGCGTCTTCGAGCCACCGGTAGGGGTCGGCGACGTCGTACGTCGGCGCGTCGGCGGGCAGGCGCTCGACGAGGCCCGACCGGGCCGCCTCGGGGTAGCAGTTGCTGTCTGGCTGAGCAGGAGACGGCATGGGCGCAGCCTACGTGGCAGGATCGGACGTCGCACCGCCTGACGCACCCGGCCCGCACCACGCCGGCCCCCGCCACGCCCGCCGCCCCCAGCCCAGAGAGCCACCGTGACCGACGACGCGCAGCACGCACCGACGCCCAGCCCCGCGCTGGTCGCCCTGGCCCGCGAGTTCGGCGTCGCCACCGAGTACTGGAACTGGCAGGGCGAGCACGTGCTCGTGCCCGCGACGACGATCGTGGCGGTGCTCGCCGCACTCGGGGTCGACGCGTCGTCCGACGACGCCGTGCAGGTGGCGCTGGAGCAGGCCGAGCAGCGTCCGTGGCGGCGCACGCTCCCACCCGTGGTGGTCACCCGTGCCGGCACGGCCCCCTGGGTGCCCGTGCACCTGCCGCACGGCGGCTCGGTGCAGGCGTGGGCCGAGCTCGAGCGCGGCGGGCGCCGCGAGCTGACCCAGCAGGACCACTGGGTGGAGCCGCGGGTGGTCGACGGCGCGCAGGTGGGCGAGGCGACCTTCGCCGTGCCCGCCGACCTGCCCCTCGGCTGGCACCGGCTCGTGGCCAGGGTCGAGGCGTCCGGCGAGGCCACCACCGCAAGCTGTCCGCTCGTCGTGACGCCGCAGCGCCTGGAGCTGCCCGCGTCGCTGACCGGTGAGCGCCGCGGCTGGGGCTTCATGACCCAGCTGTACTCCGTCCGCTCCAGCCGGTCGTGGGGCCTCGGGGACCTCGACGACCTGGCCGAGCTCGCGGTGTGGAGCGCCAGCGACCTCGGCGCCGACTTCGTGCTCGTCAACCCGCTGCACGCGGCCGAGCCCGTCGGCGTGATGGAGCCGTCGCCGTACCTGCCGACCACCCGGCGCTTCGTCAACCCGATCTACATCCGGGTCGAGGCGGTGCCCGAGGTCGCCTACATGCCCGCGGCCCAGCGCCAGCTGCTGGAGTGGCAGGCCGAGTCGGCCCAGGCCGCGAACGCCGTCGACGCGCTCGACCGCGACGCGTGCTGGACGGCCAAGCGCTCGGCCCTGCAGACGGTGTTCGAGCTGCCGCGCAGCGCCGCACGCGAGCGCGAGTTCGAGTCGTTCTGCGTCGAGCAGGGGCAGGGTCTGGTCGACTTCGCCACCTGGTGCGCCCTGGCCGAGGAGCACGGCTTGCCGTGGGGACAGTGGCCGGTCGAGCTGCACGACCCCACCTCGCGCGAGGTCGCCGCCGAGCGCGAGCGGCTGGCGGCCACCGTCGAGTTCTACCGCTGGCTGCAGTGGGTGGCCGACGAGCAGCTGTCGGCAGCGCACCGCCGGGCGCGTGAGGCGGGCATGTCGCTCGGTGTCGTGCACGACCTCGCGGTCGGTGTGCACCCCGAGGGCGCGGACGCCTGGGGCCTCGGCGCGGCGCTCGCCCGGGGGGTGTCGGTGGGTGCGCCGCCCGACGCGTTCAACCAGCAGGGTCAGGACTGGAGCCAGCCTCCGTGGCGACCCGACATGCTCGCCGAGCTCGGCTACGCGCCCTACCGCGACATGCTGCGCACGGTGCTGCGGCACGCAGGAGGCGTGCGCGTCGACCACGTGCTGGGCCTGTTTCGGCTGTGGTGGGTGCCCGACGGCTGCCCGCCCACCGAGGGCACCTACGTGCGGTACGACCACGAGGCGCTCGTGGGCATCCTGGCGCTCGAGGCGCACCGCGCGGGGGCCGTCGTCGTCGGTGAGGACCTCGGCGTCGTCGAGCCGTGGGTGCGCACCTACCTGCGCGAGCGGGGTGTGTTCGGCACGTCGATCCTGTGGTTCGAGAAGGACGACGAGGGGCGGCCGCTGCCGCCCGAGGCCTGGCGCGAGCTGTGCCTGGCGACGGTCACGACGCACGACCTGCCGCCCACCGCGGGGTACCTGGCCGGCGTCCACGTCGACCTGCGCGAGAAGCTCGGGCTGCTCACCCGGCCGGTCGAGGAAGAGCGCGAGATCGACGAGGCCGAGCGCGCGTCGGTGCTGTCGATGCTCGTCGAGCGTGGGCTGATGAGCGAGGGTGCGTCCGAGCGCGAGACCGTCGAGGCGCTGCACCGGTTCCTCACCTGGACGCCGGCCCGCCTCATCGGGGTCTCACTGGCCGATGCTGTGGGCGACCGCCGCACGATCAACCAGCCGGGCACCGACGAGGAGTACCCCAACTGGCGGGTACCGCTGGCTGACGGCTCCGGCACGCCCGTGCTGCTCGACGACCTGCCGCGTGCGCGGCGCGCCCGGGCGCTCGCCCGCGCCGTCCGCCCCCGCTGACCCCACCCCCTCCGGCGTGATCATGCACGCCAGCGCAGGCGGTGGCCGCTGCTGACCCACCACGCGGCGTCCGCGCGGGCGAGGCGGGCGTAGTCGCGCTCGACCAGCCGTGCGAAGGCGGGGTCGGTACGGGCCATCTCCTCCAGGTCGGCGGCGTGGCCCGTCATCTGCGCCGCGACCGCGGCGGCGAGGGTGAGGCGCTGACGCGCCGACGGGCCGTAGCCGTCGAGCAGGGCGGCGAGGTTGCGCTGGTGGCGGCCCTCGACCTCCTCGGTGTCGTCGATGCCGTACTCGGCGTGCCACCACGTGCCGCTCATCAGCGGCACCCAGCGCCACGCCGCCCACGCGAGGTCCTCGATCGGGTCGCCGGGCCGCGCGAAGTCCCAGTCGAGCACGACGAGGGAGCCGTCGTCTCGGCGCACGGTGTTGTAGGGCGACACGTCGTGGTGCACGACCACCTGGCCATCGCCCAGAGAACCCCCGGGCGCCCGGCGCCACGGTTTCGCGGTGTCGAGGCGCAGGCCCGCCTGCGCGCGCTGGAACTCGCGGACCCACCGGCCGACGGCCCAGCAGGCCTCCTCGGTGCGGAACCACCGCGGCAGCGGGTCGGACGGCGACAGCGTGCCGACCTCGCCCGGCACGAACCGCAGGACCTCCCTGGCGGCGTCGTCCACGCCGAGCACCCGCGGCGAGCCGTCGAACCCGGCCTCGGCCAGGTGGTTCAGCAGGTCGTGGACGGCCGGCGTCCAGGGGCCGACCGGCCGCCGGACGGTGTCACCGACCCGGACGACGACGGTGGTGTTCCCTCCGCTGAGCGGTTCCTCGACGGCCACCGCAGCACCCTCCCACGCCGCCGTGATCATGCACGCCAGCACCCTGGGCTGCGCTGGCGTGCATGATCACGGGCGGGGAGAGGGGGGCGGGGAGAGGGGGCGGGGAGAGGGGGCGGGGAGAGGGGGCGGGGACGACGCAGGCCGCCCCGGACCAGGGGTCCGGAGCGGCCTGAGGGCCGTGCTGGTGGCTCGGCTGCGTCGCGGCAGCGCGGGCCGTCAGGCCTGGTGGTCGGTGGCCTGGGCCCGCAGGGCGCGAGCCACCCCGTCGCGGTTCTCGGCGACCAGACGGCGCAGCGCCGGCATCGCGTCGGGGTGCGCCTCGAGCCACTCGTCCGTCGCCGTCACGAGGGCCTCGTCGGCGAGCAGCGTGGGGTAGAGGCCGACCACGATCTGCTGGGCGATCTCGTTCGTGCGCGTCGCCCAGACGTTCTCGATCGCGGCGAAGTACCGCGGCACGAACGGGCGCAGCAGCTCCACGTCGTGCACCCGGCCGAAGCCGAGGATCACCGAGTCCTGCACGGCGTTCGGCAGCTCGTCGGACTCGACGACGCTCGCCCACGCGGCGTCCTTGGCCTGCACCGTGGGGATCGCCGCCCGCGCGGCGGCGGCGGCGCGCTGGCCGTTGGCCGTGGAGTCGCGGTCGAGCTCGGCCTGGATGTCGTCCTCACCGGCTGCTCCGGCCGCCACCAGCGAGGTGAGCAGCGTCCACCGCATGTCGGTGTCGACGGCCAGCCCCTCGAGCGGCGCGCTGCCGTCGAGCAACCCGCGGACGACGGCCACGTGCTCCTCGCTGCGCGCGCCCTGGGCGAACGCCGTGACGAGCTGCAGCTGCTGGTCGCTGCCCGGCTCGGCCGCGCGGGCCAGGTCGAGCAGGCTCGTCGTGACGTGCGCGCCGACGTCGGTGCGCCGCTCAGGAGCGGTGTAGAGGCGCGACGTCGTGGTCAGCTGGGCGAGCAGCAGGCGCAGCACCGTGGAGTCGGACTCCGTGGCGATGGCCCGCAGGGCGAGCTCCACGAACTGCGCGGCCGGCGACTCGGCGTCGCGGGTCATGTCCCACGCCGCACCGAGCACCACCGAGCGCGGCATCGAGCTGGCGAACCCGTCCAGGTGCTCGACGGCCGTGGCGAGCGAGTGCTCGTCGAGGCGGATCTTCGTGTACGCCAGGTCGTCGTCGTTGACCAGCAGCAGGTCGGCGCGCGGCCGGCCGGCGAGCTCGGGCACCTCGACCCGCTCACCGACCAGGTCGAGCTCGATGCGGTCGGTGCGCTGCAGCCGGCCGTCGACCAGGTCGTAGCAGCCCACGGCGAGCCGGTGCGGGCGCAGCACGGCGTGCGCCGCCGGCGCGGTCTGCTCGATGGCGACGGTGGTGTAGCGACCCTGGTCGTCGACCTCGACGTGCGGCACGAGCGTGTTGACCCCGGCGCGCTGCAGCCACTGGGCGCTCCAGCCGCGCAGGTCGCGACCGCTGGTGACCTCCAGCTCGCGCAGCAGGTCGGCGAGCTCGGTGTTGCCCCACGCGTGCGCCTTGAAGTAGCGGCGCAGGCCCTGGACGAACTCCTCCTCACCCACGTAGGCGACGAGCTGCTTGAGCACCGAGGCGCCCTTGGCGTAGGTGATGCCGTCGAAGTTGACCTCGACGTCCTCGAGGTCGCGGATGTCGGCGACGATCGGGTGGGTCGTCGGCAGCTGGTCCTGCCGGTAGGCCCACGACTTCTCGGCGGCACCGAACGTCGTCCAGGCCCACGGCCAGCGGGTGTTCTCGGCCTGCGCGCTCGTGCTCGCCCACTCGGCGAACGACTCGTTGAGCCACAGGTCGTCCCACCAGCGCATGGTCACCAGGTCGCCGAACCACATGTGCGCCAGCTCGTGCAGGATCGTGAGCGCGCGCCGCTCGACCAGGGCCTCGGGCACCTTCGAGCGGAACACGTAGGCCTCGAGGAACGTCACGGCCCCGGCGTTCTCCATGGCGCCCGCGTTGAACTCGGGCACGAACAGCTGGTCGTACTTCTCGAACGGGTACGGCAGGTCGAAGACGCGCTCGAAGTACTCGAAGCCCTGCTTGGTGACCTCGACGACGTTGTCGGCGTCGAGGTGCTCGCGCAGCGAGTGGCGGCAGAACACACCGAGCGGGATCGTGCGGCCGTCCGAGCTGGTGAGCTCGGAGCGCTCGACGTGGTACGGCCCGGCCACGATGGCGGTGACGTACGACGCCAGGCGGGGCGTCGGGGCGAAGCGCCACACGGCCTTGCCCTCGGCCAGCTCCTCCGGCTCGGGCGTCGGCGAGTTGCTGACGACGGTCCAGTGGTTCGGCGCCGTCACGGTGAAGGTGAACTCGGCCTTCAGGTCGGGCTGCTCGAACACCGCGAAGACGCGCCGCGAGTCGGCCACCTCGAACTGGCTGTAGAGGTAGACCTCCTTGTCGACCGGGTCGACGAAGCGGTGCAGGCCCTCGCCCGTGTTCATGTAGAGGCAGTCGGCGACGATGCGCAGGGTGTTCTCGGCGGCGAGGTCGTCGAGCTGCACGCGCACGCCGTCGGCGACCTCGGCCGGGTCGAGGGTGCGGCCGTTGAGCTCGACCTCGTGCACGGTGCGCGCGACCAGGTCGATGAAGGTGCTGGCGCCTGGGGTCGACGACGAGAACGTCGCCACCGTGGTCGACCGGAACACCTCCGGGCCGGTCGTCAGGTCCAGCGTGATGTCGTACGACGACACCGACAGGTGGGACGCCCGCTGGACGGCTTCGTCGCGGGTGAGGTTCATGCCAGGCACGCGCATCTCCGGGGTTCTCGTGGGGTTCCGGGGGTTTCGGTCATCGTCGCACGGCCCCGGACGACGCCCCGGGCCGGGGAATGACTGCGCACACGCACGCATTGACCCTGGTGGTGTGCACCGTGTGTCTACCGGCCGGTGCACCGACCCGTCCACCGAGTTCTGGAGCAGCCACCGTGAGCGACACCACCACGAACACCGAGCAGCAGACCGGCACCGTCGACTTCTGGTTCGACCCGGTGTGCCCCTGGGCCTGGATGACGTCGCGGTGGATCGGCGAGGTCGAGAAGGTGCGCGACATCGAGACCAACTGGCACGTCATGAGCCTGTCGGTGCTCAACGAGGGCCGCGACCTGCCGGACGACTACCGCGACCTCATGGACCGCGCCTGGGGTCCGGTGCGCGTGATCATCGCCGCGCACCAGCGCTTCGGCGACGACGACCCCGCGCTGGTGAAGAAGCTCTACGACGCCATGGGCACCCGCATCCACCCGGGCGGCGAGAAGGACTACGACGTGGTCATCGCCGACGCGCTGGACGAGCTGGGCCTGCCGTCCGACCTCGCCAAGGCCGCGTACTCCACCGAGCACGACGACGCCTTGCGCGCGAGCCACGCCGAGGGCATCTCCCTGGTCGGCGAGGACGTCGGCACACCGGTCGTGGCCGTCAACGGCGTCGCGTTCTTCGGCCCCGTCGTCACCCCGGCACCCAAGGGCGAGGCCGCCGGCCGGCTCTGGGACGGTGCGGTGCTCGTCGCGGGCACGCCCGGCTTCTACGAGCTCAAGCGCACCCGCACCCAGGGCCCCGTCTTCGACTGACCACTCGGCCACCGCGGCCCAGGCGTTGGTGACAGACTTGCCGCCATGCGCGTCCACATCGGCGGCGACCACGCCGCGTACGACCTCAAGGTGCACCTGGTCAGCCACCTGCAGTCGCAGGGCTTCGACGTGATCGACCACGGTCCTGACCACCTCGACCCCGACGACGACTACCCGGTCGCGGTGCTGCGGGCCGCGACGGGCGTGCGCAGCGACGAGGGCAGCCTCGGCGTCGTGCTCGGCGGCTCGGGCAACGGCGAGCAGATCGCCGCCAACAAGGTGCTCGGCATCCGCGCCGCCCTGGCGTGGAGCGTCGAGACCGCCCAGCTGGCCCGCGAGCACAACGACGCGCAGGTCGTGTCGATCGGTGCGCGCATGCACTCCCTCGAGGACGCCACGGCCATCGTGGACGCGTTCCTCGCCACGAAGTTCTCCAAGGACGCCCGGCACCGTCGGCGCCTCGAGATGGTCTCGCGCTACGAGGACCACGAGGAGCTGCCCCCCATCCCCGGTGCCGAGGGCTAGCTAGAAGCCGTACGTCGTCGCGGGCTCGACGTCGGACCGCATCGCCCGCGACAGCGTGCGGGCCGCACCGGGTGCGGACTCGGTGACGAGGCCCGCGGCAGCCAGGGTCGAGGCGGTCGTGCCGCCCGCGAGCATCGCCCCGAGCTCGCGGACGTCGAGCG
The DNA here is from genome assembly GCF_001426435.1 of Angustibacter sp. Root456. NCBI lineage: Bacteria > Bacillati > Actinomycetota > Actinomycetes > Kineosporiales > Kineosporiaceae > Angustibacter > Angustibacter sp. Root456. Next base: position 226,037 of record NZ_LMER01000016.1, read on the forward strand.
CCAGGTGCGGCTCGTCGTCCGTGCGCACGCACTCGGCGGCGCCCGCGCCGTCGGCGTGCAGCCGCCAGCGGCCGTCGTTCCACGGGCACATCGGGTCGACGACCTGCAGGACGACGTCGACGGGTTCGGCGTAGCCGCGCGCGGTCAGGGCACGGTCGACGTCGACCACCCGCAGCCAGAGCTCGTCGGTGCGCACCGGCTTGGCGGCGCGGGCGTCCACGAGCCAGCTGAGCAGCGGGTCGTCGGTGGCGATCCGGCCGGCCTTGGCGCGGCCGGTGAGGTCGAACTGCGTCACGGCGCGCCAGAGGCGGTGCTCGGTGGCGCGGTCGACGGCGGCCAGCTCGCGCACCTCGACCGTGCCGTCGGGCGCGAAGTCCTCCCAGCGCATGCTGCGCCGCAGCAGCGCGTAGCCGGTGGGCACGCCGTCGCGCTCGGCCACCAGCAGGCGCAGCGGCTCGTTGCGCTGGAGCTCGAGCGGGGTGTCGCGCAGGTCGGCGAGCGTGAGGGCGCGAGTGCGCCCCACCATGCCGGGTCGCCGGCGGCAGGCCTGGTGGTACAGCTCGTGCACCAGGTCGCCGTGCCGCTCGGGGTCCGCGGTCTCGAACCGCACGCGCAGCCCCTCGGCCGCCGCGGCCTGCGCACCGGTGAGCGGCCGGAGCGCGACGTCGCGCCCGAGCGAGAGCTGGTAGCCCACGGTCGCCAGTCCGTAGCCGAACCGCCCGTAGATCGCCGACTCTGAGGCGTGCAGCCCGCTGACCGGCTCGCGGCCCTCGTCGTGCAGGCGGTGCAGGTGGTCGCGGATCATGGTGGTGAGCACGCCCCGCCGGCGGTAGCCGGGGTGCACCGCCACCCAGCTGAGCCCGGCCATGGGCACGGTGCGGGTGCCGCAGCCGCCGTCGGGCAGCTCGACCGACAGCGAGAACGTCGTGCTGGTGCCCGCGAGCTCCTCGCTCACCCGGACGCCGAACGTGCGGTCCCACTCGATGAAGTCCAGCCGGTAGTCGGGGTCGATCGGGAAGACGAAGGCCGCCTGGTCGTTCCACAGCAGCGCGGCCTCGTCCTGCGGACCGAGCGGGACGACGTCGCCGGCGCTCGGGCGCGCGGCAGCGGGGCGTGAGGTGTCGACCATGGCCACAGCCTGGCCACCGGCCTATGGTCGGGGCAACGGGTTTGCTGAGCCGAGGAGCCACCGGGAGGCGCCGATGCGGCTGCTGCAGGTCGCCCAGGCGGTGCACGACCTCGACCGCGCCGTCGCCTTCTACCGCGACGTCCTGGGCCTGCGCCACGTCGCGACCTTCGACCCGCCCGGGCTGGCGTTCTTCGACCTCGACGGCGTCCGGCTGCTGCTCGAACGCGGCGCGACGTCGAGCCTGCTCTACCTCGCGGTCGACGACCTGGACGAGCGAGTGGAGCACCTGCGGGCCCTCGGCGTCCTCGTCGAGACCGAGCCGCACCTGGTGTACGCCCACGAGGACGACTCCCTCGGGCCGGCCGGTGCGCAGGAGCGGATGGCGTTCGTCCGCGACAGCGAGGGCAACCTGGTGGGCCTGGTCGAGCAGCGCCGTTGAGCGCCCGACCGCGGCGCGCCGGGTCATGAGTCGGTCAAGTGGGCGGCGCGCGGCGGTGGAGTCAGTAGGGTTCCCGGTGTGGCGGCTTCGCTGAGTGCGAGGGGCACAGCGCGTCGGCGCGTGTCCGTGCTGCGACGTGTCCGGTCCGTCGTCCGTCGCCGCATCCTGCCGAGCAGCAGCTTCCACCTGCTCAGCCTCACGGTGTTCACCGTCGCCATCACCCTCGCCACCTTGTCGGCGCGTGAGTGGGTGCCCGTGGCGTCGTTCTCGCTGGTGCTCGTGGCCGGCGGGTTCCTGCTGAACCTGCGAGCGCTGCTGCTGCTCTACGTGCTCGTGCTCGCCGGCCTGACGTACGTGCAGTCGCAGGATCCCAGCGTCAACAAGGGCCTGGTGGTGGTGCTCAGCTCGATGGCGGTGCTGATGTGGTTCGTGGCCCGCAGCCGCGCGCGCCTCGGTCTGCAGGGCACGCTGGGCGACGCGATGCTCGTCGACCTGCGCGACCGCTTGCGCATGCAGGGTGAGGTGCCGGTGCTGCCGGCCGGGTGGCAGGTCGAGACGGTGTTGCGCTCGGCGTACGGCGACTCGTTCTCGGGTGACTTCCTGGTCGCCAACCGCTCGACCGACGGGCGACGGCTGGAGGTGGCTCTGGTCGACGTCTCGGGCAAGGGCGCCGCCGCTGGCACGCGCGCGCTCATGCTCTCGGGCGCGTTCGGTGGCCTGCTGGGCGCCATGGCCCCCCACGACTTCCTGCACGCCGCCAACCAGTACCTGCTGCGCCAGCGGTGGGACGAGGGTTTCGCCACGGCCGTGCACCTCGACCTCGACTTCACCACCGGCCGGTACCGGATCGCGGGCGCGGGCCACCCACCGGCCGCTCACTTCCAGGCGGGCTCGGGCCGCTGGACGCTCACCAGCGGCGGTGACGGGCCGCTGCTCGGTGTCATGGACGGCGTGAACTACCCGGGCGTGGTCGGCACGCTGGCCCGTGGGGACGCCCTGCTGCTCTACACCGACGGCGTGGTCGAGACGCCGGGGCGCGACCTCGACGTCGGCATCGACCGGATGCTGGGCCAGGCCGAGCGGCTGGTGAAGGACGGCTTTCGTGGTGGCGCGCGGCGCATCGTCGAGGGCGCGCGCGCCGGTGAGACGGACGACCGAGCGCTCGTGCTCATCTGGCGCGCCTGAGCGCCGACACCCTCTGGGCGGTCAGCCGAAGCTGCGCCCCTCACCCCGGTAGGTGGGCGCCTCGTCGACGACGCGGTCGCCCTCGATCAGGTGCAGCCGGTCGAACCGCTCACACAGCTCGCCCGCCTTGGCGTGCCGGAACCACACGCGGTCACCGATCGCCAGCTCGCGCGCCGCGTCGCCGCGCACCGGCGTCTGCACCTCACCGGCGCCCTCGGTGCGCAGCAGCTGCAGCCCGGACGGCGCCACCGGCCGCGGCTCGCGCGAGTGCCCCACCGGGCCGGACGCGACGTAACCGCCGGAGAAGCAGGTGGCGACGTCGGGCGCGGGACGGCGCACCACCGGCAGGGCGAACCACGCCGCCGGACGCGACGTGAAGGCCCGGTAACCGTCGAACAGGGTGGGGCAGTAGAGCCCTGATCCGGCCGCGAGCTCGGTGACGCAGGGGTCGGTCGCCGTGGCTTCGAGGCTGCCCGTGCCACCGCCGTTGACCAGCTCGAGCGGGTGGCCGCAGGCGTGCTCGACCGCCCGCACCACCGCCGTCCGCCGTTGGGCGAGGTCGCCGAGCGAGCGTCGCTTCACCAGGCGCACCGCCGGGCCGGAGTCGGGCAGGCCGGCCACCTGCGCCTCGTAGAACATCACGCCCACCAGCCGCAGCTCGCGGTGGGTGCGCACGCGCTCGGCGAGGCGCGCGGCGTCGTCCGGCGTGTGCAGGGGCGAGCGCCGGACGCCGAGGTGCACCGGGCCGAGCCGCAGGGAGGAGTCGACGTCGAGGCACACCCGTACCGGCGCGCTCGCGTGATGGGCGTGCGCGCGCCAGGCGGATGCGGCCAGGCGCAGGTGGGCCTCGTCGTCCACCATGATCGCGATCGCGGCGAGCAGCGCGGGGTCTGCGGTGAGCTCGGCGAGTGCTCCGCGGTCGACGGTGGGGTAGGCGACGAGCACGTCGCGGCAGGAGCCGCTGCGCACCAGCCAGATCGCCTCGGCCAGCGAGTAGGCCAGCACGCCATGGAAGCCGGTGTGCGCGAGCGCCTCCGCGATCACCCGCCGGCTGCGCACCGACTTGCTGGCCAGCCGGATCGGGCGGCCGCCCGCTCGCCGGGTGAGCTCGTCGAGGTTGGCCCGCAGGTTCGTGAGGTCGACGACCGCCAGCGGCGGGTCGAGGTGGGCGGTGGCGGCGTCGAGGCGGCGGCCCAGCGCGTCGTCGGCGTGCGTCATGCCGCCACCTGCTCGACCGAGCGCACGGCGGCGAATGCCGGCGCCAGGGCGACCACCGCGAGCGCGAACACGAGGGGTGCCAGGTAGCCCAGGCGCAGGTCGCCGACCGCGCCGAGGCCGCCCACGAGCACGCCGCCCACGACGAACCCGAGGTAGTTCGAGAGGTTCAGCCGCGCGATCGTGACGTCGCGCACGACCGGCGCGAGGCGGTCGGTGGTGGCGAAGGCCAGCGGTGCGATGACGGCCAGGCCGAGTCCGGTGACCCCGAAGCCCGCGATCGCGACGGCGGGCGCGGGGGCGAGCACGACGAGCGCCAGGCCCAGGCCGCCGACGACGCCGGCCGCGCGGACGACGGGCACCGACCCCACGCGGCGCACCGCCAGGTCCGCCAGCGCCCGCGACACTAGCGAGGTCGCCTGGTAGGCGGCGAACCCGATGGCCGCGGTGGCCAGCGACGCGTGCAGCACCTCGTGCAGGTAGAGCGAGCTCCAGCTCGAGATGCCGGAGTCGACGACGTAGAAGCAGACGACGGCGCCGCCCACCAGGGCGACGGCGCGCCACGGGACGACTGCGGTGGCGCCGTCCGGTGGTGCGAGGGCGTCGGGGGTGCGCCCCGCTGGCTCTGGGTCGGCGGCGGCCGGCAGGGCGGCACGGGCCACCGCGATGGCGAGCACGACGCCGGCCACCACCAGCACCGACGGCGTGAGGCCGACGTGCCACCGCCCGTCGGCCGACGTCCACAGCGCCCCGACGATGCCGCCGAGGCTCCAGACGGCGTGGAACTGCGCGAGCACGCTGCGGCCGAAGGCGCTCTGGACGTCGACGGCCTGCATGTTCATCGTCGCGTCGACCGCGCCGACGGCCAGGCCCCACAGCAGGAAGGCCGCGAAGAAGCCGGGCTTGACCGGCGCGAGCACGGTGAGCGCGGCAGCGAGCGCGAGGCACCCGACGGCTCCGGTGAGCGGGCTGCGGCTGCCTCGGCGCACACCGACACCCCGAACACCAGCGCCGTCACCGCGGCGTCGCTGACGTCCCACCGGTGCGTGTACGCCGGCAGGTGCGTGAGCAGCGTCGCGAACGTCAACCCCTGCGCGAAGAAGCCAGCCGCCACGAGGGCGCGGCGTCGCACGAGGCGGGAGTCACCGGTCACCGGAGCATCATGCCGTCGCGGGGGTGACGCGTGCGCGATCATGGGCCGATGAGCGACACGCCGACCTGGACGAACTGGGCGCGCACCGAGACCGCCCACCCGCAGGCCGTCGTGTCACCGCGCGACGTCGACGAGGTGGCTCGCGTGGTGTGGGCGGCCGAGCGAGCGGGACGACGCCTCAAGGCCGTGGGCTCCGGGCACTCGTTCACCGGGGCGGCAGTGACCGACGGCGTGATGGTGCGGCTCGACCGGTTGCGACGGCTCGACGTCGGCGACGGCGGCCTGGTCACCGTGGGCGCGGGCTGGACGCTGCACGAGCTCAACCTCGCGCTGCACCAGCGGGGACTGGCCCTGACCAACCTCGGCGACATCGACGTCCAGACCATCGCGGGCGCCATTGGCACCGGCACGCACGGCACGGGCGCTCGCTTCGGTGGCATCGCCGACCAGGTGCGCGCGCTCCAGCTCGTGCTCGCCGACGGATCGGTGGTCGAGTGCAGCGCCGACGCCGATCCGGCCCTGTTCCAGGCCGCCCGCGTTGGCCTCGGTGCCTTCGGCGTGGTCACGGCGGTGACCCTGCAGTGCGAGCCGGTGTTCGGGCTGCGGGCCGAGGAGTCGCCCATGGCCCTCGACGACGTCCTGGACGGGCTCGACGACCTCGTCGCCGACACCGACCACTTCGAGTTCTACTGGTTCCCGCACACCCATCGCACGCTCACCAAGCGCAACCACCGGCTGGCGGCCGGGACGCCGCTCGAGCCGCTCAGCCCACGCCGGGCCTACGTCGACGACGAGCTGCTGTCGAACCGCCTCTTCGAGGTGGTGAACCGCACCGCGACGCTCGCCCCCCGACTCACCCGCCCCCTGAACGCCCTCAGCGCCCGCGCGCTGAGCGCGCGGCGCTACAGCGACGTGGCCTACCGCGTGTTCGCGTCCACGCGGCGGGTGCGGTTCCGCGAGAGCGAGTGGGCGCTGCCGCGCGCGGTGCTGCCCGACGTCCTGCGCGAGATCGACGCCTGGCTGGAGGCCAGCGGCGAGCTCGTGCCCTTCCCCGTCGAGGTGCGCTTCGGTGCGGCGGACGAGCCGTGGCTGTCGACGGCGCACGGGCGCGACACCGCGTGGGTCGCCGTCCACCAGTACCACCGGCTCGACCACCGACGGTACTTCGACGCCGTGCAGCAGATCGCGTCGTCCGTCGACGGCCGACCGCACTGGGGCAAGCTGCACACGCTGGACGCCGGCCGGCTGCGCACGCTCTACCCGCGCTACGACGACGCCATGGCGGTGCGGGCGCGGGTCGACCCAGCGAAGGTGTTCGCGAACCCCTACCTCGAGAGGGTCTTCGCCACCTGAACGCGGGGGAGGTCGGCGAGCTGGGCGCGGCGGGCAGCCGACAGCCGCAGCGTGATGTCGGCGCACTCCTCGCAGACCGAGCGGGGGATCACGCCGAGGCGCATGAGCAGCGAGAAGGCGATGCAGCCGACGCACACGCCGAACGCCGCCTCGAGCAGCGGGAAGGCCACCATCACCCCGGTGATGACCCAGGTCACCGTCGGCCAGCCGGCGAAGAACGCGGCCGTAGCGCCGAGGGTCAGCACGGCGCCGATGGCGGCGGCGAACCGCTTGGGCGGCCCGGGGGTCGGGCGCGGCGCGGCGGGGATCCGCGGACGCAGCACGACGGCGGCCAGCCGGGCGAGCGGGCTGAGCACCGGCCCGAACGCGGCCCGCACCGTGAAGTCCGCGGCGAGCAGGGCGAGCACCCAGGCCTGACCCGTCACCAGGGCGAGCACGCTCAGCACGAGCACCTCCCCGGCGATGAGCCGGACGGTGACGTCGTCGACGGTGCGGGGGAAGACGGTGCGGGCAAAGCGGTAGGCGCTCACGGGCTCTCCTGGTGGGGCGGGTGCTTCCAGGGAACCTCGCGTGCGGCGCCGCGGCGACGGCGTCTTGGATCGTGGACGCCTCAGGGCGTGACGGTGGCCGGCTGGCGGTACCGGTGCAGGAAGGGCCGCGCGTCGTCCTGGGGCGGGCCGAGGTAGACCACGACGCGGCAGCCCGGGTCGCCCACAGCGATGCGCTCCTCGAGCACCACCGCGGCCTCGCCGTCGCTGTTGCGGGCGGCGATGCCGCCGAACACCGAGCTGGTCATGCGGCACAGCGCGGGGGCCCGGCGCACGGCGTCGCCGAACGGGCAGCGGGTGTTGGCCAGCACGATGCGCTCGTCGGTGACCTCCACCACGGAGAAGTCGCCGTCGATCGCGTGCTTGAGCCGCACCAGGCAGTCGGCGACCTGGTCGGGCGAGAGCCGGCCGACGACCTCCTGGGCCAGGCGGTACTCGGCCTCCATCTGGCCGCCCACCGCGATGCCGACCTGCGCGACGACCTCCTCGCCGACGTCCGGGCCGGCCGTGTGCTCGACGGCCTGGGACAGCTGGACGACGAGGGCGCGCAGGAAGCTCTCGCGGCCGAAGCCGCCTTCAGGGCGCGCCTCGTCGAGCGTCGGCAGGACGTCGATCGGCGGCGGGGCGGGGTCGATGCTGCGCGAGGCCCGGCGCTGCACGGGCAGCACCGTGTGCACCTCGGTGCCACCGCCGCGGCGGGCGGCGACGGCGAGCTCTCCGGCAAGGTGGCTGACCAGCCACAGGCCGCGCCCGCCCTCTGACCACAGCGCCTCCTTGTCGTCGAGGCGGGGAGCGCCCGCCGCCGCTGACTCCGGGAGGGTGAAGCCGGCGCCGAGGTCGCGCACCACGAGGTGCGGGCGGTCGTCGGCCCAGGTCAGCTGGACCCACGTCGGGCCGGCCGCATGCTCGAAGGCGTTGGCCAGCAGCTCCTGGACGACCAGCTCGGCGTCCGAGACGTCGGTGCCGGCAGCGGCGTGCCGCAGCAGGTGGTCACGGATGCGGTGGCGCAGCGCCGTGACGTCGGCCGGGTTGTCTCCGGCGAGGTACCAGTCCACGCAAGGCCTCCGTATCGCGCTCGGGTGCACCGTAGCGCGCTCGACCCTTGTGTGCCGTCCAGAAACGGTCCGCGCCGTTCGGTGGCTTTCCGTGTCCTTTGCCTGGACGGTCAGGTCCGTTGCCTGGACGGTCAGGCGACCTCGAGGTCGACGGTGACGACGTCGCCGACCTCGACCTGCTCGGCTCGGCGGACGGCGTCCTTCAGCGGCACGACGTAGCCGCCGTCCTTGGGCCACAGTGCCGTCGTCCACCGGGTGCGGCCGAGGCGCGCGGTCACGGGCACCATGCCCCAGCCGTAGCTCACGAGCGGCGCCACGGCGGCGAGCTGGTCGCTCTCGGCCTCGGGCACGCTGACGAAGTGGTACGGCGCCGGGCCGCGCCAGTGCCACACCTCACCGGTGAACGTCAGCTGCACGTGGGCAGCGTAAGGGCCGGCGCCGACAGCGGGTGAGACGCCGAACGCCCCGCCCGGACCACGGGTCCGGGCGGGGCGCCTGCGTCGAGCGGCTCAGTGGCCGCGGCTCAGTGGTTGCGACTCGGTGGTTGCGGCTCAGTGGCGGCGGATCACTTGATGGAGTACCCGCGGGCGTTCCAGAAGCTCGTCGGGTTCGGGTTGTCGAGCGTGTAGTCGTTCACGCTCTTGGCTGCCAGCGTGTGGTAGCCCAGGCGCATCTCGACGTGGGTGTGGGCGGCCGAGCTCGAGGAGACCCCGCGCCAGGACTCGTCGGCGATGATCTGGCCCTTGCTGATCGACTGGCCTACCGCCAGGGCCGACCGCGGTGCGCTGTGCAGGTAGATGATCGTCTTGTCGTACTTGGAGTTGTAGATGGCGATCGTCGACAGGCCGCCGCTGCCGGTGTAGCCGCGGCTGATGTTGATGACCTTGCCGCCGATCAGGGCGTGGACGTCGGAGCCGACGCCGCGGGCGATGTCGATGCCCTCGTGCCGGCCCGGGGTGTTGACGTAGCCGTCGAAGCCGCAGGTGATCCGGCCGCCCGTCGTCCGGTACAGGCCGTACGACATGGCGGTGAGCGAGGCGAACGGGCCGAACTTGTGCGAGGCGTTGTTGTTCTTCAGCGTGGAGTTCAGGTTGCGCTTCGCGCCGGCCGGGATCTCCTGGTACGCGCCGCCGTAGCCGGTGTTGAAGAAGACCCGCACCGCGACGCTGCTGCGGTTCCACACCGAGGCGGCGTCGTTCTTGATGCACAGGCCCTTGCCGCTGCCCGAGCCCTTGAAGTCGTAGCAGTCCGGCTGGCTCGTGCCGTAGTCGCTGACCGAGCCGGTGAAGTCCGAGACCGAGCCGGCCTGGTCGCTGTTGTAGTAGTAGCAGAACTCACCGCTGTTGCAGACGCCGTCGCGCCCTGCGGCGGACGCCGAGCTGGCGCCCGCGAGCGTGGACGCCGCCAGCGCGCCCAGCATCGCGCCCGCGGTCATCACCGTGCGGAACCTCATGAGCTGTCCTCTCGTGGAGTGGGGCCGTGCGAGCCGCGGTGCGACCCGATGGCGCCACTGTGGAGTGGACCGGCCGGTGTCCGACATGGGGAGCAGTCCCCATCGGGGCGTCAGAACGCCCGCGGCAAGCCGCTGACCTGCGACGACGCGGGCGTTGTCAGATCCGGCAGCGGTGCCTGACACCCCTGGTGAGGGTGTCGGCGCGCCGGTGTCACCCCAGCACGCGGTCGAGGTCGTCGAGCGCGTCGTTCCAGCTGCGGGCGAGCACCGTGGGCACGTCGCCCGCCAAGGCGGTGGCGACCGCGCGGCGCAGCGCGCGCCGCGTGCTCTGCGACAGCGGCAGCCAGGGGAAGGCGGAGCCGATGACCTTGCCCATCGCCTGCCCCGAGGTGCGGGCGAGCTCCAGCGCGTCGGCGGCGTAGCGCTCCACGTACGGCGCCACGAGGTCGGCCTGCCCCCAGCCCCAGAACCCCGACGCGACGGCCTGGAGCTCGTGGCTGCCGAGCGTCCCGCCCACCAGCAGGTCCCAGGACTCGCGCTTGGCCGCCGCAGTCGGCACGGCGGCACGCGCCGCGAGCGCCGCGTGGTGGCCGGACACCGACCGGTCACGTGCCTGCTCGGGGGCGATGAAGGCGCCCTCGCCCAGGCTCGCCAGCCGCTGGACGGCCGCCCAGCGCACCTCCTGGTCGAGGTCGGCCCGGTCGAGCCAGCGGCGAAGGAGCTCGCGGTCGGCCGTCGTCGTCGCCAGCACCCGGGACGCCGCCGGGGCCAGGGCGGCGTCGCCGCTGTCGAGCGCGGCCCCTGCGACGTCGGCGATCTGCTCGAGCAGGGCGGCGACGTCCTGCGGCTCGGCGTAGCGCCGCACGGTGCGCAGGACGAGGCTGAGCACCGCCTCGAAGACGACGGGGTGGTGCTCCGGGCGCAGGTGCTGGTCGAGCAGGCCGACCAGCTCGTCGAGGGTGAGCGCCTTGGACTGGGCGAGGTCGATCGCGGTCCACCACAGCAGGGCGCGGGTCAGCGGCGACTCGACCGACGACAGGCCGGCCATGACCGCGGCCCACGACTGGTCGTCCAGGCGCAGGGCGGCGAACGTCTCGTCACCGGCGTTGGGCACCACGACGAGCCCGGCGAGGTCGTCGAGGCGGAGGGGCTGGTCGGCGAGGTCGACCACGCGGGTCGAGACCAGCCGCATCCCGTCGTCGTAGGCGGCGACGCTGAAGCGGTGCGGGCGTGATCCCTCGCGGGTGATCACCGGCACGCTGCCGTCGCGGGTCACCACCAGGGTGTCGAACCCCGTCGAGCGCAGCCACGCGTCGGCCCAGCCGCGCACGTCCCGGTCGGTCGACGACGCGAGGGCGTCGAGGAACTGCGCGAGCGTCGCGTTGCCGAACGCGTGGGCGGACAGGTGCTTGTTGACGCCGGCGAGGAAGTCCTCACCCAGCCAGATGCCGAGCTGGCGCAGCACGGCGTTGCCCTTGGCGTAGGTGATCATGTCGAAGTTCGCGAAGGCGGTGTCGACGTCCACGAGCTGCTCGGGGTCCTCGGCGATGCGGTGCGTGGAGCGGCGGCGGTCGGCGAGGTAGCCCGTGGGCTTGCGGGTGAGCGCCGCGCCGGTCCACGAGTCGGTGTAGCCCGCCGCGACGCCGGCCACGTCGAAGCCCAGGAAGTCGGCGAACGACTCGTTGAGCCAGGTGTCCTCCCACCACCGCATGGTCACGAGGTCGCCGAACCACATGTGGGCCATCTCGTGGGCGATCACCGACGCCGTGGCCTCCCAGTCCAGCGCGCTGGGGGTGCCCTGGTGCAGGTACTCGTCGCGGAAGGCAACCGCGCCGGGGAACTCCATGGCGCCCCAGTTCAGGCCGGGGGTGAAGACCTGCTGGTAGTCGCCGAACGCGTACGGCGCGTCGAACACGGTCGTGTAGTGCTGGAAGCACGCGCTCGTGATGCGCCGGAGCTCGTCGGCGTCGCGCCGCAGCTCACGCTCCTGGGAGGCCCGGGCGTGCCAGCCGAACGGCAGGGTGCCGCCCGGGGCAGGCGGGTAGGGCTCGTCCCAGGTCACCGAGACCCACGGGCCGCCGGCGACGAAGAAGATGTACGACGAGATGCGCGGCGTCGGCTCGAACGACCAGCGGACGGCGTCGCCGACGGGCTCCGAGCCGGCGTGCACGCCGTTGGCGAGGACGGTCCAGTGGGCCGGGGCGGTCACCGACACCGCGAAGGTGCTCTTGAGGTCGGGCTGGTCGAAGCACGGGATGACCTTCTGGGCGATGTCCATCGCGGTGAAACCGCAGACGTAGCGCTCGCCGTCGGCCGGGTCGACCGTCACGGTCATGCCGTCGCCGTCGCTCACGTAGGGCAGCCGGGCCGTGACCCGCACCTCGTTGTTCTCCGCCAGGTCCGACAGCGTGATCCGCCGCCCGTCGTACGGCGCGGGGCGGCCGTCGAGGGTGACGTCGCGGGCGCCGCTCAGCTCGAGGAACGAGGTGGCGCCCGGTCGCGTGCAACCGAACCGGATCGTCGCCTCGACGGCGAAGTCCTCGGTGGACGTCAGGTCCAGGTGGACCTCGGTCTCGATGTCGGTGATGAGCGCTGCGCGCTCGCGGGCCTCGGTGAGAGTCAGGGACTTCGTCGTCAGGGACACCGCCCTGACGTTAGCGGTGCCTGCGCGCCGGGACTGCTCAGGAGTGGAGCGGATGACGGGAATCGAACCCGCGTAGCCAGTTTGGAAGACTGGGTAAGCCGTTCCCGATCTTGCGACATCGCAGCACGGACCCGTTGACCGGCGGCACTTCTGGCTTCGGGCCCTCTCCCGTAAGCGTCCACCGCTGACCACTCATAGCCACTCGTTGTGGCTCTGCCGTGGCTCTCCTGGAATCACTGGTTGACCGTGGACAACCGGCCGACCTCAGCCAGCAGAGGGCCGCGTTCGTCAACCCCTTGCGCGATATCGCGCAATGGCGCACGATGGCCGCTGATATCGCGGCAGGCCAGCGCACGGCATGGGCGCCACCTCCTGCGGTGTGACAGAACCGATCAGCGGGTCGGTTCTCGGGATCACACCGATGGAGCCTGCACACGTGTCACCGCCTCACGCATCCCTGCAACGGGGCCGCCGCGAGCTGCTCTCCATAGAGCAGGCCGCCGCCTACCTCGGCCGCAACCCTCGGTTCGTCCGCCGTCTCATCGCGTCGACCCCCGACCACCGGCCCGAGGTGGCCTTCTACATGGTGGGCCGGTTCCCACGTATCGACCGCGCCGACCTCGACCGCTGGCTCGACGACCGCAAGGTCCAGCCGTGACGAGAGCCGTCGTGACCCACGTCCGCATGGTGGCGTTCGCGCCCGGCATCCCCGACGCCTTTGAGCCCCCGCCAGCGACCCCCGACGCCGAGCTGTTCGCCGTCACGCCGCTCGTGCCGGTGTTCGACGTCGGCCTCGGCCCGCTCCTATGCGCCTGGCCCTGGTGCTTGTGCGCGTGCCGCCTGGCCGGCGCACCCTACCCAGCGAACATGCGCGGTGCCGCCCAGCCGGTCCGGCTGGTACGCCAAGAGGCGCACCACCCAACCGCCCAAGCCGCTCCCGACGTCGCGCCGCACGGCAGGCCCTCGCCCTCCCGTGGCCCTCCGGGCCGCTCCCTGGCCGCTCCGGCCTCAGTCAGCCGCCCCGCTGGGGGCGATGGGCGCGCCCTACCGGGGCCGCCCCACCGGCCCGTACGGGCCATCTGTTCATGCACATGATCTTGAGGAGAGCACGTGATGGAAACCTTCGCGCGCGGCCGGTGGCGGGCCGGCTCGTGCGTCGTCTGCGGACTCGGCACCGACACCGTGGTCGGCTTCAACGGCACCGCCGAGTGGCAGGTGGCCGCGCTACTCATGCTCGGTGTCCCGGCCGACCGGGTCGACGCCACCGCCCGGTCCGCAATGTGGCCTGACCTCGCGCCAAGCATGGTGCCGGTCGGCCTCCTGACGGCAGTGGTCCGCGTCTGCGGGCAGTGCTTTGCTCGGACGCCTCTGGCGCGTCGGGGCGTCGTGCCGGTCGTCTACACGGTCGACGCTGAGGTGCCGACCTTCATCTCGCCCTCCGAAGAGCGGACCCGTCGTGGGTGATCGACTGTCGCGCTACCTGATCGCCGCGCAGGTCAGGTCTGAGTTCCCTGCCCTCACCGTCGTGCACCTTCGGATGGCGGTGGCGGAGGGGCACGTTGTCCGTCACACCATTGACCGGCGCCCGCTGTACGAGCGCGCCTCGGTCGAGGCATACCTCGCTCGGCTCGACCAATTAGTGCAGCGTCCTACCGGGTTGCATCCGCACCAGATGCTGACTCAGAGCGAGGTCGCGGCCGTCCTCGATGTCGACCCGCTGCTTGTGCCGGGCCTGCTGATCCGGTCCGAGCTACAAGCTGTTGGCGCACGTCGTCGCCGCTACTGGCGCGCCGACCGGGTGCTCGAGTTCTGGGCCAGCGCACCGTGAGCGAGCGCCAGCGCAAGGCCGCCGCCGAGTTCTGCCGGGCGCACTTTGGCGGCCGCTACCCGAGGTGGGTCGATCACACGGGCATCTCCCGGCCTCTGAACGAGCACCCCTGTTACGAGAAGTGCCGGGGCGCCGTTCGAGCGGGCCGGGTGTGCCGACGCTGGACGCGCGACGTCGCGCGCTTCGTCTACGAGGTCACCGACCTAGTCGGCTTCCCGCCGACCGGCTGGGAGGAGTTGGCCCCGGTCCGCTCAGGCCAGCCCATTCACGCGAGCAACGTCCGCTGGGTCATGCCGACCGCGCGCCGCAAGCTGCTCGCCATGCAGCACCGTCTGGGCGAGCGCTACGAGGAGGTTGAGCGCCAGGCGGAGCGCGAGGGCCTTCCCCTGTTGCCGGAAGGTCGACCGCTCCCGAGCCATCGGCAGGTGGTCTTCGGGCCGTGCGTGTGCGACTGGTCGATGCGCGACGGTTGCCCATGCGCTCAGGGCGCATCGCTCCTCGACTACTGGTCTGACCCGGTGGACGAGGAATGACGGCTCCAGTCTGGCCTGGCGGAGTCGAGTTCGCAGGCGGCCTGCGCCTCGCGGTTTGCCCCTGGTCGGCTGCTACGTACAGCGCTCATTTCGCGCCGTTCCATTACCTCGACGGGCCGCTGTCTCGCGGGGCGCGAGCGTGGCTGGTCTACCTACCTATGCCCATGGCACCGGTGGCCTTCGACGCGACCATCCCGTTCAAGGGCGCGTGCGGCCGCGGTAAGTGGCAAGAGAGCCGCCTGGTTGTGCTGCCGCACTTCCGGGGCCGCGGCATCGGCATCGCGCTGTCTGAGTGGGTCGGCGAGTACCACCGCTCTCGTGGTGAGCGCATGTACTCGACCACTCGCAACTGGCAGCTGGGTCAAGTCCGTGATCGGTCGCCACGCTGGCGGCCCACGCGGTGGAACGGAGCCGCGCGAGCAGTCGAGCACAGCCACTCCGTGCCAGGCCACTCTGGCGTGATCAGGTACTGCCACGAGTACGTCGGTCTCACCACCGCCGAGCAACCGCCCTAGGGGCCGTGGCCCGGGTCGGCCGAGTTGCCCCGTTCCGTGCCAACCTACCGCTAGCCTGCGGTCCTGTCCGGCCTCCGACTGGAGGCCTCCGGGAGGCAGGGCGCGTGGACGACATGACGGTGCAACACATGCGCGCGGGTCATGCGCAGTTGCGCCTCAGCGTGCCGCTGACGTGGAAGAACCACACCAACCTCCGCGGTGAGGCGCCATTGAGCAATAACCTCGGACTGCGGCTGGTGATCGGCCTTCAGGTAAAGCACTCCAAGCCCTGGGCGCCGAGCGTCTACATTCTCGACCGGGTGAACGGCCACATGGCATGGCGGCTCGACGTGAACGAGAGCCACCGCAACCGCAAGACCGACGGTCGCCAATGGGACGGTCAGACCCACGTGAACTACTGGAAGGACCCGCACGGTGACAGCCATGCTGTGGACCCGTGGTTCTCACTCCCCAACGTGCCCGCTGTCGGTGCAGCCCCATACCGTGAGGTGTTCGAGGCCTTCTGCAAGGGCTCCGGCGTGATCTTCGGCGACGGCTACGAGTGGATCGACCCGCCAGCGCCCGAGGTGGAGCCGGCGCAGGAGTCGACGGAGGGAGAGGTGCCGTGAGCGACTGCAGCGATCTTGCCCCCGCCCTTGAGCAGCTGCGGGCAGACTTCATGTGTCGGCCGGTCCCCGGCACGGACCGCCTGCTGGTCAGCACCGGCCGCTACCTAGCTGACGGCAGCGGCGTCGATCTGCTCGTGCGGTTCACCAACGACGGCCAGGTCATCGTCAGCGACGGCGGTCTTGTCTCCGCTCGCGTCGAGTTGGCGGAGCTGAACCTGGACAGCGGCAGCGTGAGCGACTTCTGGCGCTCCATCGTGGAGGACTTCGGCGTGAGCGAGATCTCCGGCCGGATCTTCGCTCGCGGCCCGGTGGACCGTGCCGCCTCGTTGATCGGCCAGGTCGCTGACGCCGCCGTTGCTCTCGACATGGTGCGCCACATTGCGCCCCCCGCAAAGAGCGAGCCCTTCCAGGAGCAGGTCCGGCGCTGGCTCATCGAGGACGCCCAGGTCGAGGTAACCGATCAGAGGACCGTCCACACCATCACTGGAGCCGAGGAGCCGGTCACGGCCGTCGTTCGTGCACCCGGTCGCGATGTCGCCATCATGTCCGCAGTCGGCCGCACAACTTCGGACCGCCGACGCGGTACCGAGCATGCGTTCTACGTGTTCAGCCAGTTGCCTCCTAGCGTCTGGCAGCCCCAAGCACGCCTCACAATTCTGGGTGGTCAGGCCGCGCGCTGGAAGCCCGAGCAGATAGCTGCTCTTCGAGGCGTGTCGTACGTCGGCTCTATCGAGCAGCCAGTTCGCCTGGCGACGCTACTCAAGAGTGCCGAGTGGCCAGCGGATCACAACCTCATGACCCTAGGCTCGCCGCTCCCGCCCTTCGAGTCGGCCGGGCGGAGCGACGGCGGTCAGCCCGTCGACGACCCCTGGGCTCGTGACGGGTTCAACGACGATCCGCCCTTCTAGTAGAGCCGCTCGGGCTGGTTGGTGACTCTGCGGAAGACTGCTCCGGGATGCTCCTAGGGCGCTCCGGCCGCTACGGGCGCTCCGGCTGGGGGCCGTAGGCTGCCACGGCCCAAGACTGCTCCGGAGGCTTCTACGAACAGCCACGCCCGGGCTCGCAAGACGGGAGTTTCGCTAGCGCGGGACGCGGGCGGCTGCTGCCGATAGAACCAGCGGGAGGGCGTACTCGAAGGGCCGCACGGGCACACGAGTCGTTCCCCGCCAGCCAGTTCGGTCCACGGCGGCGATGCGGAGCCAACCGCTCAGCCGACGGCGATGCGGAGCCAACCGCTCAGCCAACGCAATCCGTGGAGTCGAGCGAAGCACACGGCTCGCGCGGGGAGGGCACCTCTCTCAACCGGCTGGGCACCACACGCACGCGCGGGGGAGCGCAGCCACACCGCGGTATGGACTCCATGGACAAGTGCCAGCTGACCACGGCCTCCGGCCGTCGGTGCACGCTCCCGGACCTCGGGCGCGGCCTCTGCCACGTGCACGACCCGGACGCGCTCTACCTGCGCCAGCACCCGGCCGCCCGCGAGCGCCACCTGGCACGCGCCGACGTGCAGGCCATCCTGGCCGGGCCCGCTGCTCACTGCCCGACGTGCGCCTGCGGCGCAGTCACCCAGCTGTCGGCGACGCCTGAAAACTGACCCTTGAGCGTCGGCTGAAAATGGACCCCCCTCGGCCACG
>NZ_LMER01000017.1:0-178 GCF_001426435.1 Angustibacter sp. Root456
CGGGTCGATCGCGTGGCGCAGCTCGTGCACCAGCCGGTCGAAGTCCCGGCTCGACAGGGCTGGGGCGTACTCGATCAGCAGGTCCTGCGCCTGCTCGATCACCTCCGCGGGCACCGCGTCGGGGTGGTCGGCGGGCAGGTGGGGTGGGGTGAGCTGCTCGACCGTCTCGACGATCGCC
>NZ_LMER01000017.1:295-428 GCF_001426435.1 Angustibacter sp. Root456
TGGCACCACCGAACGCAGCCACGCACCGGAGGTCCGGGTGCCGTCCTGCCCGGGGATCCCGCGGGCGTCGACCTCACCCAGCACGCGCAGGGTCTGGCCCTGGCTGCGGCGCCGCGCCCGGTCCAGCGCGGCC